>JAJZSH010000119.1 GCA_021822005.1 Deltaproteobacteria bacterium
GGCATCTGCCCGGGCGCTCGTGGAGTTCGAGTCCAAAGGTGAGGGTGTTTGCCGCCTGGCCTTGGAAGGCGAGGCGGATGTCGTAGGCCCCTTCTTCGGCGTCGCCGAACAGGGCGTCGAAGAAGGCGTCGGCCCGTTCGGGCGGAAAGAGGGTTTGTAGGGTTTCCTGGGTGAAAATATCCTGTGCGCTGTTCATTTCTATTTCCTTGGATTTATGTAAAAAGTGGTCTTGCTGGCGTCTGCTTTTTGTAACAAAGCACTCTACCAGCCAGGCATGAAAATTAAAACTTTTTTGTCGATTGCCTCCCGGCTGTTGTGTTAGAGTTGCCGCCATGCAACCCACCTTATTTCCCATGGAACCAAAGTCCCCGCCGCCCGCACGCCCAGCCAGCCAGATCAGCCGCAAGGCCTTGAACGAGGCGCAATACGAGGCGGTGACCACTGTAAGCGGTCCGGTGCTGGTCATTGCCGGGGCAGGCAGCGGCAAGACCCGCACCCTGGTCTATCGTCTGGCCCATCTTGTCGAACAGGGCGTGCCCCCGGAGCAGATCCTGCTCCTGACCTTTACCCGCAAGGCGGCCCAGGAGATGCTGCACCGGGCCAGCCTGCTGCTGGACGATTCCTGCCGGCGGGTGATGGGCGGCACCTTCCATGCCACGGCCAATCTGCTCCTGCGCCGCTACTGCCGCCATCTCGGCTATGCGGCCAACTTCACCATCCTCGACCAGTCCGATGCCGAGGGCATCGTCAATCTGCTCAAATCCTCCCTGAATCTGGGCGGCGAGAACAAGCGCTTTCCCTCCAAGCGGGTGGTGATCAGCATTCTGAGCAAGTCGGTGAACAAGGGGATGGCCATCGATGAGCTGGTCGAGGCCGAATACGGCCATTTTCATGATTTTGCCGGCGACCTGCAGACCATTGCCCAGCATTATCGACGGTTCAAGCTGGAGCACAGCCTCATGGATTACGACGACCTGCTGGTGAACTGGCGCCGGATTCTGGAGGAGTTTCCCGAGGTGCATGACGAGCTGGCAAACCGTTTCAGCCACATCATGGTGGATGAATATCAGGACACCAACCCCATTCAGGCGGCCATCGTCCGGCTGATGGCGGCGAAGCACAACAACGTGATGGTGGTGGGCGATGATTCCCAATCCATCTACAGCTTCCGGGGCGCTGATTTCCGCAATATCATGGATTTCCCCAATCTTTTCCCCGAAACCCGCCTCATCCGCCTGGAAGAGAACTACCGGAGCACCCAGAAGATCCTCGACCTGACCAACGCCATCATCGACAAGGCCCAGGAAAAATATACCAAGACCCTGTTCACCAGCATCACGGGCGGGGAAAAGCCTGTGGTTTATGGCGCCAGGGATGAGGCCACCCAGGCCCGTTATGTGGCGGAAAAAATCGTGGCCCTGCGCAAAGAGGGCGAGCCCCTGGATGAAATTGCGGTGCTTTTCCGTTCCGGCTTCCATTCGTACAAGCTGGAGCTGGAGCTGGCCCACCGGCAGATCGAGTTTGAAAAACGCGGCGGGCTCAAGCTCAACGAGTTGGCCCATAACAAGGATGTCATCTCCTATCTGCGGGTGGTGGCCAATCCCCATGACCATCTCTCCTGGAACCGGCTCCTGCTGCATCTCGACAAGGTGGGGCCCAAGACGGCCCAGAACATCCTGAGCCGGGTCAAAAGCGCGGAAGACCCCCTGGCGGCCCTCAGGGAATACCCGGCCGGCAAAACCTGGCGGGACGGTTTGGGGGAGCTGCTTGAGACGCTCGAGGCGCTCCGGCAGCCGGGCATGGGCATGGGTCAGATGTTCGAGCGGATCATGGACTATTATGAGCCCATCTTTGAGCGGCTCTACCACGACGATTATCCCCGCCGCCGTCGGGATCTGGACGAGTTGGGCCGGGTGATGGGGGGGTATGCCGAGTTGCAGGCCTTTCTGGATGACGCCTCCCTTGATCCGCCCCAGGCCGGGGCTGTTGAGGAGGATGGCGGCAAGCGGCTGGTGCTCTCCACCATCCATTCGGCCAAGGGCCTGGAATGGGACACGGTCTTTATCATCAACCTGGCCGAGGGCCGCTTTCCTTCGGCCCAGGCCGTACTCCCCGCCCACAGGGAAGAGGAGCGCCGCCTGCTCTATGTGGCCGCGACCAGAGCCCGCAAACAGTTGTATCTGGTCTATCCCCAGGAGATCATGTCCTACGACTCATCATCGGCTGCCGGCGGACCTTCTCCATTTATTCAGGAATTGCCCCATGGCCTGACCCGGACGCCTGCCGCCGCCACTTGGCAGCACCAGTCTTCTGCCTATGGTGTGAATAAGGAGGAGCGGCCTGATTATGGTATCCCGCCGCTCAGGCCTTCCTCTCCGGCGAGCCCGGCCGGGTCTGCGGCGACCCGGAATATCCAGATGGGCCAGCGGGTGCGGCATTCGTTTTTCGGGGAGGGCGTGGTGGAAAAGGTCGTCAGCCCCAAATCGGTGGAGGTTCTCTTTCACAGGCATGGGAGAAAGACCCTTCATCTTGATTATGCCAAACTGGAGATGGTGCAATGATGCATTATCAAGAGGCTTGGGCCTTTCTGGATAACCTGCAGTTTTTCAAGATCAAGCTGGGGCTTGAGAGCATGTGCCAGTTCCTCGATGCGGTCGGCAATCCGCACCGGGCCTTGCGTTTCGTGCATGTCGCCGGCACCAACGGCAAGGGCTCTGTCTCCACGACCCTGCAGGCGATCCTGACCGGGGCCGGGTACAGGGTCGGGCTGTACACCTCGCCGCACTTGAGTTCGGTGCGGGAGCGTTTCCGGATAGATGAGAGGTTTATCTCCGAAGAGGAGTTCGCCCGGCAGGCCAGTGTGATCCGCGAGGCGCTGGGGGAGCGGCAGATCACCTATTTCGAGTTCACCACGGCTCTGGCCCTGCTCTGGTTTGCCGAGGAACAGGTGGATGTGGCCATTCTGGAAGTCGGCATGGGCGGGCGGCTTGACGCCACCAACGTGATAACGCCCCTGGTCAGTGTTATCACCAATGTCAGCATGGATCATGAGCAGTACCTCGGCAATACCCTGGCCGCCGTGGCTTACGAAAAGGCCGGGGTCATCAAGCCCGGCGTTCCCGTGGTTTCCGGGGTGGCTGCCGGTGCGAGCCTGACGGTGGTGGAGCAGGTATGCCAGGAGCGGAAGGCCCTCCTGTTTCTGCTGGGCCGGGAGTTTGGCGCGGTCCGTGGCCCGGAGGGAAGCTGGCAATATAAAGGCATTGAGAACAGCCGGTCCCTTGCCGGACTGCATTGCCGCCTTAAAGGCGGGTACCAGATCGACAATGCAGCCCTGGCCCTGGCCGCGCTTGAGAAGATCTCCGGGCCCTTTCCCGTGGATGGGGAGGCAATCAGGCAAGGGCTGCTTTCCGTGGCCTGGCCGGGCCGCCTTGAATATTTCTGCCTTGCGGACGGAAAACCGGTGGAGTGTCCTGCCGAGACCGCAACCGGCCATGCCGCCTCTCTTCGCCGCTATCTGCTGGATGGGGCCCACAATCCCGCCGGGGTTGAAAGCCTCCGGGATGCCCTGGCCAGCGAGTTCCGCTACGACCGGCTCATTCTGGTCTGGGCCTGCATGGCGGACAAGGATGTCGGCACGACTCTTACGACCATCGCCCCCCTTGCGGACAGGATCATCTTCACCCGGCCGGAAAGCGAGCGTTCGGCAACGCCGGAGCAGCTTGCTTCCATCCTGGCCGAAGATGAACGCGGAAAGGCGCTCGGCGCGGCAACGGTTGCCGAGGCCTTGGCCCTGGCCGCCGACATGGCGAAAAGCGGGGATCTGATCTGCGTGGCCGGTTCTCTCTACCTGGTGGGGGCGGCACGGAAGATTCTGCTGGGGGAGGTGGCGCCATGAGTGCGGATTGGGATCTGCATGGCGAGAGTGTGGATGTGGACGAGGAGAAAATCCGCCGCGAACGCGCCAAGGCGAGGGAGATACGAAAAAGCAGATGGTGGCAGACCAAGCTCTCCCTGGGGGTCTGTTACTATTGCGGCAACAAGACCCCGGCCAGGGATCTCACCATGGACCACATCGTCCCTCTGGCCAGGGGAGGGGAAAGCAGCAAGGGGAATCTTGCCGCCTGCTGCAAGGAATGCAACAATCTGAAGCGAACCATGCTGCCCATGGAGTGGGATGCCTATATGGAGCGGCTGGAAGGGAAAGGCGAAAGGTAAAAGGTGCAAGGTTAAGGTTAAAGGCGAAAAGAGGCAATCCTTCGAACCTTGCGCCTATCTTTCAATCCCCCAGACAGATACCGATTTCCCTGGCGGTCAGAACCTTGTCGCTGTCCAGCGGCACCTTTTTCCGGGTCTTGACCGCATCAGCCAGGGGCACGGCTGTAATACCCGTGGCGGCCAGCGCCACCATGTGGTCGAAGATTTCCTGTTCGGCCAACCGCACCGCCGCGCCGCCAAAGCGCAGGGCCAGCATCCGGTCGAAGGTGGTGGGCGAGCCGCCGCGTTGCAGGTGTCCCAGCACCAGGGAACGGGTATCCTTGCCGGTTTTTTCCCGGATCTGTTGCGCCACCCATTCGCCCACCCCGCCCAGGAGAACCTCCTGGCGCCCGACTTCATGGGTATCCGTGGCCTTGTGGATGACCTCGGCGTCTTTGGCTCTGGCCCCCTCCGCCACCACGACAATGGCGTAATGTTTGTGGTGCAGCTCGTTATCGTTGATCTTGTCGCAGACCGTGTCCATGTTAAAGGGGATCTCCGGGATGAGGATGACATCGGCGCAGCCCGAGATTCCGGAGTTGAGGGCGATCCAGCCGGAATCCCTCCCCATGACCTCGACCACCATGACCCGGTCGTGGGATTTGGCGGTGGAATGCAGCCGGTCAAGCGCATCTGTCGCCGTGGCCACGGCGGTGTCGCAGCCAAAGGTTCTCTGGGTGGCCTGCAGGTCGTTGTCAATGGTCTTGGGCACCCCGATCACCGGCATCCCTTTTTCCGTGGCGAACCGGTGGGCGATCTCCAGGCTGCCGTCGCCGCCCACGGCGATATGGCAGGAAAAACCCATGCGGGTAAAGGTTTGCATGACCCGGTCGGAAACATCGCGGAGCTGCACCTCGCCGGCCAGGTTTTCCACCGGCATGGCAAAGGGATTGCCCTTGTTGGTCGAGCCGAGGATGGTGCCGCCGGTGGGGGTGATGTCTTCGACGACCTCCGGGGTAAGGCGGACAAGTTCGTCCGGGTCGAGCAACCCCTTGTAGCCGCCGTGACTGCCATACACCTCCCAGCCGCGGTAGTGGGCGGATTTGGTCACCGCGTAGATAACAGCGTTCAGGCCCGGGGCGTCGCCGCCCCCGGTGGATATGACGATTTTTTTCATCTGTTCGACCTCGTACAGTGACGGAGAAAAGAGCTCTGTTCCTTGGGGGAATTCTTCCTTTATTTATAGCGTGAATCAGGCGGAGAGCAAAACAAAAAACCAGCCTTGACTTATGCGGCTATATTTCTTAATTTATCGAATAAGAAAAAGATAAAATCCCATTTTTCTTACCGGCCTCCCAGGGCTGGATATTTTTTTATGAACCATTTGATGAGGAGATCATAGGATGCTTGAAGTAACAGAGCAGGCGGTTGTCAAACTGAAAGCGTACCTGGCCGATAATAATATCGATTCTGCCGTACGTGTTGCGTTGATGCAGGGTGGCTGAGCAGGCCCCTCGTTGGGATTGGCTCTGGATGAGCCAAAGGAAGATGATGCTTCGTATGAACATGGCGGAATTAAATTCCTGCTCGATAATAACCTCAGCAATCAGTGCGGAGTCATCAAGGTAGACTTCATCGAGGCCGGACCCCGTTCCGGTTTTGGCATCTCCGCAGCCAAGCCTCTTGGCGGCGGGGGGAGCTGCGGCAGTTCCTGCGGCAGCGGCGGCTCCTGCGGTTGCTGAATATATCGCCTTGAAATTGTTGTAAAAAACCCTGGCCCTGGCCGGGGTTTTTTATTGGGCCTTGCCGCCGTTGTTTCTGATAAAGACGGGCAGATAGGCGAGGAGGTCGTTCATCTCCGCGCCGTTTTCCGGAATTGCCTCGCCGCGCAAGGCCACCTCGATGCAGAAATTGATGACCCCGGCAAGGGTGCCAATGGGGTTGCCCATGACAAGATATGTCTTCCTGGTCAGGGTTTCCGGGCTGAGATCCCGGCCATGTTCATGACAGGCGAGGCAGGTCTTGCCGGAGGCGCCGCCCCCGAGGGCAGGGCTTGCAAAGAGCAGTTTTCCGTATCGGGCGTCTGCGCCAAGGCAGCTGCCTGCGGCGGCAAGAAAGACACTGAATGCCGCCAGAAGGGTGGTGATCATTTTCATACTGTGCAGTTTCCCCCCTGAATCATTTTAGTTCAGCGTTGTCCGGTTGGAAAATTGCAACGTGCAAAACCCTAACCGGACACTACTGACTTTAGTTTGCCGAACATCCTTTCGCAGAAAAGTGCCATGTTTTTTTAGTTTTCAAAGATACTGTATTATGAAAGGGGCGCGGGGAAAAAGAAAGAGCAAAGGAGCTGGTCATGACAAGGCATGAAGGCGCGCAGGGTGCGGGCCTGACAGAAGAACAGGGGAAAGCGCTGCTCTGGCTGGCGCGTGAGACCATCGCCCGGCAACTCGGCATGCAGGCCCGGGAGCCGGAGTCCGATATCGCGGCCCGATTGCTGGATCAGGAGCTACAGCACAAGCGGGGAACCTTTGTCACCCTGAAAGAACATGGTGAGTTGCGCGGCTGTATCGGCAGCCTTGCCGCCATTGACTCCATTGTTGAGGGAGTGAAGCGCAATGCCCTCCATGCCGCTTTTGACGATTCCCGGTTCAGGCCGGTGGAAAAAAATGAGCTCGCCGCAATCGAGGTGCAGATCAGCATCCTTACCGAGCCGACACCCTTGGTCTATACAAACGCGGAGGATTTGATCCGCATCTTGCAGGTCGGGATCGATGGGGTCATTGTCCGAAAGGGGATGCAGAGCGCCACCTTTCTGCCGCAGGTCTGGGAGCAGCTGCCCCGGCCCGATGATTTTTTAATTCACCTCTGCCGGAAGGCCGGGTTGCCCGCCGATGCCTGGCGGACAGGAAGTCTTGAGGTGTTCACCTATCGGGCGCAATATTTTGCGGAGCACGGCTAAAGGCTCTAGTAAAAAAAGCAACGGTACCCGATGGACTCGGCGGATGGCTGTTGATTTTTGCAGGGTGATATGGTACACCGCCGTTTGATTTGAGCACCTTGCCTGGGTGGCGGAACTGGTAGACGCAAGGGACTTAAAATCCCTCGGGGGCAACCCCGTACGAGTTCGATTCTCGTCCTGGGCACCAAGTAAAAACAAGCACTTAGCGAATTATCGTTAAGTGCTGTTCTTTTTCTGGCTAAAGAAGATAGCAGAAACAATCAACCCCAGGAGGCGTGCCTGGATTGACTCAAGTGCGCCAACCTCAACTATCCCGATTGGCGCGATGTCCTTCCGGCAAGGGCTCTTCTCTTGATCAGGGGCGCACTGCCCGGATATACCCCCTGGCGCCCGGCGCGTACTGCCGTTCCGGGCCGCACTGGTCAGAGGTCTGCCAGGCTCCGGCCTTGCCTTCGCCATCTTTCTCGCCGGACCAGTAGTTCCCCTCGCGATCCAGGGCGCAATCGCCATTCTGGAACAGATCAAAAAGGTAGTTGAGGTCGTAGAGCTCATAGATGGTGGGCAGACGCCAGTCGCTGTAGCCTCCCAGGCTCAGGGCGCGGACGTACTGTTCCGCATCCTTCAGGCTGGTGGTCATTCTGCTTTTTTCGATCTGCCACATCTGGCCCGAGACCGTGTCCTGGCAGACGCCGTTGCCCAGGTTCTGAAAACGCGCCTGGCGGGAAGACTTCCCGGCGCAGCCCTGGAGGGAGAGAAGAAGCACTGCCAGAAGAACCAAGACGAGATGTTTGTGTTTCATGCCAGACCTCCTGTGGTCTTGTTGCGGGGAGGAAAACCCTCGCGCCCTCCCCGGTGGCGCGTTTTTCGAGGAAAAAATCACCGCCCCAGCAAGCCTGTGATGGCGGCAAGGAAATCGTTCAGGTCGTCTTTGTCTTTGCTGACCCTGGACATCATGATCGCGCCCTCCAGGGTCGCCACCACGGTTTTGGCCAGGAGCCGGGGTCGGGTGGAAGGGGGCAGCAGGCCAGTTTTTCGGGCTTGGCCGAGATGCTCTTCCAGCACCCCGGTCCATCGATTGAAAACCTCCTGGATGACTTCGGAGAATTTCCGGTTGCTGTCGGCCATCTCCAGGGCGGTGTTGCCGAACAGGCAGCCCCCGACAAAGTTGTTTTTTTCCTGTTCCCTAAAGATCGCCTGGCAGGAGTTGATGATTTTCTCGACGGGGTCGCGACCCTCAAGGGCCTTTGCCAGAAAAGAAAAAAACTCATCCTTGGCATCCTCGAGAACCGCGAGGCCGAGATCCTCCTTGCTGGCAAAGTGGTAGTACAGATTGCCTTTCTTGACCC
>JAJZSH010000120.1 GCA_021822005.1 Deltaproteobacteria bacterium
ATGAGGCGGCGCAAGGGGAGTGGTCCCTCGTGTGCATGGCCTTTAACCTCAAAAGGCTGCACGTCTTGACCAGATCGGGGAGATCTTCTGGCCGTTATGCCAATGTCAACTCCGACAGACTCCTAGAATAGAAATAGGGGCGGTGTCCCCGCAATTCTATGTCCCCCTAATTTATGCAGTATTTTTCTAGTATTGACAATCTGTTAGGCGTATGGGATGTTTTTGGGGAGTGCTTGGGGCTAGATGTGTTTTCCGGTTTTTCGGGAAACAAGTATGCTGTCCCCGTAATTCCCCGTAATTCCCCCTTTCAAGCCACCGGCTTTGCCGGTGGTAGCTGACTCCGTAATTCCCCTGGAGGATGCAAAAATTCTCTATCCTTTAATCCGAAAAATCCTTTTTCAACTCGAACCAGAGTATGCTCACAAAATAGCTTTGAAAGCTCTAAGGACCCTTCAGCCTTTCGTTGGGCATGAGGCACAAAGCTGCAGCCATAAGACCAAGATCATGGGTTTGGACTTTCCGAACAAAGTTGGTTTGGCGGCAGGGTTCGATAAAGATGCCGAATATATTGATGTTCTTGCCAAGCTCGGATTTGGCTTCATTGAAATAGGCACAATTACTCCACACCCGCAACTCGGAAACCCGCAGCCACGTCTATTTCGTCTCCAAGAAGCAGAAGCACTCATCAATAGAATGGGATTCAACAACAAAGGTGTTGATCAAGTTGTAAAAAATATCAGACGATCAAAGTACAGTGGCATACTTGGTATCAGTATTGGCAAGAATAGTACTACGCCGTTGGAAAAAGCTGAAGATGATTATTTATATTCATTAAATCGTGTCTACGAATATGCCGACTATGTTGCCCTAAATGTTTCTTCTCCAGGCACCAAAGACCTTAGAAAACTTCAACAACCAGATTATCTTTCCAGCATGTTGTCACGCTTAAAATCGGAACAAAAAACGCTTACGAAAAAACATGGGAGATATGTCCCGTTAGTCATAAAAATTGCGCCAGATTTAACTGAACATGAGTTAGAGAAAATGGCTGATATTCTCTTGTCACAAAAAATTGATGGCATAATTGCAACAAACACAACTTTATCAAGGGAGGGGTTGAACGATATTCCTAGTTCATCTGAAGAAGGTGGCCTGAGTGGAAAGCCTTTACGACAAAAAGCCTTGAACGTTCTCAGAACAATAAACCGGTTAGTTGGTGGGAAAATTGCTGTTATTGCATCAGGGGGCATTATGACTGGTGACGATGCACTGGCAAGAATTAACTCTGGGGCATCACTTGTCCAACTTTATACAGGCTTTATATACCATGGCCCCAGGATTATTAATGAAATTAAAAAACGAACTGAGAAAATCGACTGAAGTCGGATTGGCAAATCTGCTGCGCTCCTTTGCCAACCGTTTAGCCGTAACGCTAAACCTCACACATAATACAAACAGGAACAGGGATTCCCCCAATAATGGCAAAGCACGTGTGTCCCTGGTGGCTGGCATATACCTTTGACAATCCATTGAGGCGTATATTCCACAAGCCGGAAGAAATATTTATCCCGTATCTGAGCGAAGGGATGACCGCCATCGACCTGGGCTGCGGCATGGGCTACTTCTCCATCGGCATGGCCAAACTTGTTGGCGAAACCGGAAAAGTAATCTCCGTTGATGTACAACAGGAGATGCTGGACACCCTGATACAGCGAGCCCGAAAAGCGGGCGTTGCCAACCGCATCACCACCTTGTTATGCGATGAGAACAATATCGGCAGCCACGAAGAGGTTGATTTCGCCTTAAGCTTCTGGATGACCCACGAAACCCCGGATGAAATGAACTTTCTCAAGCAGGTCCATTCAATCCTGAAAAAATCGGGCAAGCTCCTCTTGGCAGAACCCAAGCTCCATGTCTCCTCCGCCGAATTCAAAAAAACGCTGGCCATCGCCCAAGAAATAGGCTTCAAACGCATTGATTCGCCTATAATATCCTTAAGCCATACCGCGTTGTTTGAGAAGCCATGATGAACCACAGCCTGCCCCCCTTTCCCGGACTGGAGGATTAAACCATGCCCCGATTCGGCGCCCACATGTCGATCAGCGGCGGGATCGCCCTGGCCTTTGACCGGTTGGCCGAGGTGGAGGGTGAGGCGTTGCAGATCTTCACCGCCAACCAGCGGCAATGGCAACCCAAGACGCCAACGCCTGCGGAGATCGAGGCCTTCAAGGCCAAGCGGCGCCAGGGGCCGGAAATTCCGGTCGCCTCCCACGATTCCTACCTGATCAACCTCGCCTCGCCCAAAGCGGAGACGGCGGGCAAGTCAGTCACCGCCTTTGTCGAGGAGCTGCGCCGCTGCGCTGCCCTGGGCGTCGAATATCTGGTGATCCATCCCGGCTCCCATCTCGGCGAGGGGGTGGAGGCGGGGCTGCGGAGATTCACCGCCAACCTGGACCGGGCCGTGGGCGAGGCCGGTACCGGCAAGCAGGTCATGGTGCTGCTGGAGACCACCGCCGGCCAGGGCACCAACCTGGGGGCGAGCTTCGAGGAGCTGGCAACGATCATCGCCGCCTCCGCCCACCCGGAGCAGCTGGGCGTCTGCTACGACACCTGCCACACCTTCGCCGCCGGCTACGATATCCGCACCCCGGAGGCCTATGCCCAGACCATGGCCAGGTTCGACCGGTTGCTCGGCCTGGAGCGGCTCGGGTTCTTCCACCTCAACGACGCCGGCAAGGGCTTGGGCAGCAGGATCGACCGCCACACCCATATCGGCCAGGGCGAGATCACCGTCGAGGGCTTCCGCAATCTGGTCAACGATCCACGCTTTGCCGCCCACCCCATGGTTCTGGAAACCCCCAAGTCGGATGATCTCCACGAAGACCGGGAAAACCTGGAGCTGTTGCGGAGTCTGCTCAGATAAGATCCTTGGCGGGATACACCTGTGACTGATCTCGGATTCCCAGTTCAAGGTTGTTGTTTCCGGGGGCAGGCTGCGGCAAAAACAGTTTTCTTTTTTACCTGACATTTCGTGATTTCTTGACTTTCTGATCCTCCCCCGCTGTAATAATCATGGAATGATTTCCGGGCGTCTGCCGCGGGAAGAAAGCCGCGCGCCCTCTCTATCTGTTCAGAAAGGAGGCTGTCATGTCCCCCAATGGTCTGGAGGCGACTATCCGGGTCGAGCAGGAAGTTCAAGCGCGTATAGCTGCCGAGCAAAAAAAGGCCGAGCTCTGGGTGCAAGAACAGAAAGCCGCTTTGGAGCAAACGATTGCTGCGGAGCAGCACGATGTATGCGCCAGGGAAGAGCAGACGGAAGAGCGCCTCCGCAAGGATTTTGCAGAAAAAGCCGCCGCCCATCTGCGCCAGGCTGAAGAGCGGGCCCGTTTTTTTGAAACAATCGATGACTCCACCCTAAAACCCCTGGTCCGGAAAGTACTCCTCGCAACACTCCCCGGGTTTGATCCATGATCGTCCGTATGGCAAAAATAGCCGTCATGGGTCCCAGGGAGCTGCTCCTGGATGTTCTTGCCTCCATAGAACACCTGGGCATTCTGCAGATAGATAAGGAGAGCAAACCGGGGCAGCTCAAGGAAATTGAGACGGTGCTGCGGAGTGTCGCCCTTGACACAGAGTCTTTGGGGCAGCGCTTTTTGTATGAAATTCTGCTGCAAAAGATCGATGCCCTGCTGGCGCACCTTCCCCCCGGAGTCGGCCGGGAATATTATCTGGATAATGCCGGCATCGCCCAGTTTCTCGCAGAGGTGATCGACAAGCATCTGGAAAGCCTGCGAGGTCTTGATCAGGAGCAGAAACAACTTGGGCAGGCCCGGAATGCGCTTGAGGCCTCCCAATTGTTTCTGGATGCAATATCCCCCCTGTTCCCGGAGAAAAACGAAAAACCAATCCTTGATTATATCGGTATTTCCATCCGTGACCCCAAGGCGCTGGCCGAGCTTCAGCAGCATCTGCAGCAGGAGACCGGCCAGCCGCTTGCCATTGACACGGTGGAGGGGGCGCACGGCGAGTTGCTCGGCGTCATCACCGCGGAGCACGATGTCGCCGACCGCATCAGGAAAAAATTAAGCCGGGATCTGGTTTCGGAACATCAGTTGCCCCAGGATCTTGTCGGCCTGCCGGTGCCTGAAAAAATCGCCGCTCTTGCCGCAAAACGTGCAGCCTTGCATGAACGACAGCAACAGATCGCGGTGCAGCTTGCAACCTTTGCCCAACGCTGGCAGGGGGTGTATTCGCATGTGCGCGGCTGGCTTGTGGTCCAGCTCAGCCTTCTCAATGCCACCGCCTCGGTCTACCAGACACAGATGTGTTTTTTTATCTTTGGCTGGATCCCGCAGGAAGAAGTTGAGCGTTTCAGCCGGGAATTGACCGCTGAATTTGACGGCAAGGTGACTGTGGAGGAAAAAGAGATCCTCGTGCGGGATCTCGACCGGGTGCCCACGGCTCTGCATAATCCCGCCTACTTCAAGCCCTTTGAGATTTTTTCCAGGCTTCTGCCCGTGCCTGGCTACAGCGCCTTTGATCTGACTCCCTATATCGGCATTTTCTTCCCGCTTTTTTTCGGCATGATGCTCGGGGATATGGGCTATGGCATTATTGTCTCCTGCCTGGGCCTGTTTCTCCTGTTCCGCTGGCGGAAAAAGAAACCGGTGAGCGATGCCGGAAAGATCATGGTGGTCTGCGGTGTGTATGCCATTATTTTCGGGATGTTGTATGGGGAATTCCTCGGAACCATGGGCACGGTCCTGGTGGGGCTCAAGCCCCTTTTGCTTGATCGGCATGAAACCATTCTGCCCATGTTTTATTTTGCCATCGGGGCGGGGGTCGTCCACATCTCCCTGGCCCTGCTGCTCGGGGGATTAAGCGCCCGCCGCAAGGGTGAACCCAGGGAAGCGCTGTTCAAATTCATCAGTATCCTTTTTATCTTTTTTGTCTCCCTGCTTGTTGCCACCTATATCTTTCCCATCTCCAGCCTGCTGCAAAAGCCCCTGCTCACAGGGCTGTTCATAATCGCCCTGCTGCTTTTCCTCACGGGCGGGCTGATGGCCCCGCTGGAGGCCCTGAAGCACCTGGGAAACATCATTTCCTACGCCAGGATCATGGCCATCGGCCTTACCTCGGTCCTGCTTGCTTACGTTGCCAATCACCTTGCCGGAATGACCGGCAGCATCTGGCTGGGTGTGTTGATCGGCATCCTGCTGCATGGCTTTAATGTGCTGCTGGGAATTTTTGCCCCCACCATTCACGCCTTGCGGCTGCACTATGTTGAATTTTTCAGCAAAACCACGGAAAGGGGCGGCCGCGAGTTTGCCCCTTTGGGAAAAAAGAAAAACAGTGCGTAATGTTTTTAAGGGAAGCACGACCATGTTGATGCATGGCAACTAAGGGATGAAGAAATTGCGAAAATACCTTATTTTCGTCGTCGCGAGGCCGCAGGCCGTGGCGATCCATGGCCTGCGGCCCAAATGGGCATGGATTGCCGCGCTTCGCTCGCAATGACAAAACCGGTACGTTTGTAATTTCTGCGTCCCTAAAAAAGATGGCATCGCAACAACTCGAAATTTGCTTCAAACAGGTGCTTCGACAGGGGTCTCCTGTCGAAGGCCAGTTGTTACGATTCCACCAACACAAGGAGGAGCATATGGATATGGATGGAGTAATTGCCCTGGATAAAATCTTAATGGCCTTTGCTGCAGCCCTGGCCTTGGGCCTGAGCGCCTTGGCCACGGCCTGGGCCCAGGCCAAAATAGGCGCTGCCGGCGCCGGAGCCCTTGCCGAAAAGCCGGAGCTGACCGCGACAATCATTATCCTGGTGGCGATCCCAGAAACCATGGTGATTCTCGGCTTTGTCATCGCGGCCATGATTCTTTTGAAATAGGTCTTGGAGCATGAATACGCTTCTTGAACATCTGCGCGCCGTGGGAGAAGAAAAGGTCTGCGCCATCTGGCAGCAGGCGGAAGCAGAGGTGCAAGCCTATCAAAAAGAAAAAGAGGCTGCTCTGGCAGAGGAAAGAAAGCGGTGCCGACTGCAGGGGCAGCAGGCCCTCGTGGAGTTTGGCCGTGGCTTGATGGTGGCAGCGGAAGAAAAAGCCTGGCTGCGCCGGTCCGAGGCGGAGGCACAGCTTGCCGAGCGCCTTTACCATCTGGCCCAAAAAGAGCTGGACTGGTTGCGCGAGCAATGCGGGAGCAGGCTGCTCTCCGCCTGCGCCAAGGAGCTGCCCCAGGCGGAATGGAAGCAGCTCCGCGTCAGTGAAAGCGAAGTCGCTTTTGCCCGCACGCTTTTTCCAGAGGCAGAGGTTGCAGGAGACAGGAGCATTTCCGGCGGCCTTGTCGCCGAATCCGGGGATGGCAGGGTCACGGTGATCAACACCCTGGAAAAACGGCTGGAACGGGCCTGGCCCCGGATCCTGCCGGGGTTTTTCCGTACTCTGCGGGAGGAGAAGGAGAATGCTGCTTCGTAAGCTGCCACAGTCGGAATTTCCTTCCGAATATCTTGTCCCGCGCCTTCTGGCAAGAAATGCTGCCGCCGCCGCAAGTATTCGGTCCTGCCTCGACGGCAAAGCAGCGGTGCCTGTTGCCACGAATCACGAAATAGCCGGGCGGTTGCAGGCGGAACGCTTCTGGCTTTACCGCCAGTTACACAGCCAATTACGGCGAGACCTTGGCCCGGTTTTTCTTTTTTTTGAACTCAAAACCATGGTCAACTGGCTGCGTGTTCGCCAGGCAAGGGCAACGGATGCCCTGCTCCATTTTTTTCTGACCCACTCGCTGCTCTGCCCGGAATTGCAAAAGACGCTGCGAGAAGAGGAGGCGGCGGTGGTTTTGGCGGAAAGGCTGGAAAAATTTTTCTGCACCCGCCTTGACCCAGGTTTTTCAGGTCTTGCCACGATGTATAAGGAAAAGGGTCTCCTGGATTTTGAAAGGCGGCTCCATCAGCTTTATTTTGAACGCATTGGCTTGGCAGCCTCTGACACGGCTGTGCGTGCTTTTTTTAAGGGTCTCGTTGACCAGCGCAATATTCTCGCCCTGGCCAAGGCCAACTTATGGCAGGAGAAAATGACTTTTGTGCCCGGTGGAGATCTTGCCGTAAATTGGGAAAGGGCTCTGGCTGAGCCGGAGCGGGCAGACAGGGTGCTTGCCAGGCTCCACTGGGAGAGCGGGCTGCCGAGAGAGGTGCAAGAGCTTTCGGCCCTGGAGGATTTTCTGCTGCGCCGCCACTGCCTCATCTTGCAGCGGCAGGCCCGTAGCGGCACAGTGGCGCAAGTCATCCACTCTCTCTGGCAGCAGGATATCCATGCCGGAAATATGGGACTGCTCCTGCATGGTCGGCTGGTAGGCAGGGAGCTTCTGGCGGCAAAGGTGATCCGGTGAAACACATGGTATTTCTTGTTCCCGAGGATGTGCATCTCGGCTTCAATCTGGCCGGGATCCGTGAGCTGGTCTGCTCCCCTGCCGAGCTTGCGCGGACTGTCCGGGAGTTGATGGGCGAGGAGCAGATCTCCGTCATCGTTGTTGACGAAAGGCTGCTTGGCCAGACCGGCGCGGAAGAGCTGCATGTTCTGGAAAAAAACTGGAGCGGCCTCCTGATCGTCCTGCCCGCGCCCGGTGCCGGAGAGGTTGTGCACGAGGATTACGCCATGCAGCTCATTAAAAAGGCCATCGGCTACCATGTGAGGCTGGAGATATGAAAGGCCGCATTATCGGCATAACAGGCCCCACGGTCACGGTGGATCTGGCGGATCTCAAGCTCTACGACCGGCTCAAGGTGGGGCATGCCGGCCTGCAGGGCGAGGTGGTGCGACTTGCCGGCGATCACGCCGTGGTGCAGGTGTATGAGGAAACCAAGGGCTTGGGGGTTGGCGAACCTGCCCAACCCCTTGGGGCGCCCCTCTCCGTGCGGCTCGGCCCCGGCTTGATGGGCCAGGTATATGATGGCTTACAGCGGCCCCTGCCCTTGATGGGTGAAACCTTTGGCCCTTTTATCCGGCCGGGCTGCGAGTTGCCGAGTCTGCCCGAGGACAGCACCTGGCGTTTCACTCCCCTGAAAAAAGCAGGGGAAAGGCTTGCGGTCGGCGAGGCCCTCGGCTTTGTCCGGGAAAATTCTTTTGAGCATTGCATTTTTGCGCAGGCAGGCGGAGTTATCTCCACCATTGCCCAGGGAGAAATAGATTTGCAAAGCCCTGTGGCCAAACTTGAAGATGGCACCCGGATTTATGGCGCCCACGATTGGCCCATCCGCACGCCCAGGCCCTTTCGCAGGAAACTGCCGCCCACGACTCCCTTGATCACCGGCCAGCGGGTCCTTGATTTCTTTTTTCCTCTCTCCCTGGGCGGCGCCGCCATTATCCCCGGCGGCTTCGGCACCGGGAAAACCATTCTGGAGCAGGCCATTGCCAAACATGCGGCTGTTGATGTCGTTGTCTATGTGGGCTGCGGCGAGCGCGGCAACGAGATGGCGGAGATGCT
>JAJZSH010000121.1 GCA_021822005.1 Deltaproteobacteria bacterium
CCGCTGATGGCGGGCAATGATGATGTCGGCCAGCGCCATGAACAGAAACAAGACGGCCATGAAAGCCATGACCGCCTTGGTGTATCTGCCTTGCTGCGGGCCTGTTTGCATGCAAACGCCCTCCCTATCCGCTCAGCAGGAGGAGTAGCCGCAGCTGACGCACTGGTTGCACCCGCCGCTTCGCCGCAGGCTCAACTTGCCGCAGGCCGGGCAGGAGGAATAGGAGGAAGGCCCGACATACGGGTCCGGATCTTCCTTCACCTCGCCTTCCGCATTCTTGTCAAGAACCTTGGCCAGGGCCGCGGGAATGGAATAGCACCGGCCCAGCGAGGCGCTGATCCAGGCGCCGTCGGAGGAGATATCCTCCAGGGTCCGGGCGATCTTGCCCACCAGCCGGTAGTCGTGCTGGAGCGCCACGGAAATGACCCGGCCCAGGGCCTCGCTCATCCCGTGCAGGGTCGAACCGGACTTGGTGGTGTTGAGGAAAACCTCGCGCACATGCCCCTGCCCCCCCTTGTTGGCCGTGATATACAGCGGGGCCGGACCCCTGAATTTGTAGGTGCTGCCGCTGCGCACGTCAAGGTCGCAGAATTCGCAGGTCTCCTCCAGCTTGGAGCCATGATCGCTCAACACCCCTTCCATGGAGGAATCGCGGAACATGGTGATGCCCTTGAGATTGCTTTTCCGGGCATACCGGAGGATCTTCTTGATCTCGGCCACCGTGGTGTCGGCGGGCAGGTTGATGGTCTTGGAAACCGCGGTATGATTGAAGGCCTGGCAGGCCTCAAGAATCCGGATCTGCTGATACGGCTCGATCTTGTGCGCGGTCTGCTCGGCAATCCATTCCAGCTTCTCCTCCTCATACTGGTAAAATTCCAGGGGCACGAGGATGAAGTCCTTCCAGGAATCATCCACATCCTTGACCTTGCGGCGCTGGATCATGGAGAAATAGGGCTCCACCCCGGTACAGGCCACCCGCATCAACTGGGAGATGGAGCCGGTGGGGGCCTGGGAGGTGGTCACCGAGTTATACAGGCCGCCGAGCTTGCGCAGAAGGCCAAAGATATCGCTGGTCCGCTTGCGCCACAGCTCCTTGTCGGGCATGTCCGACTCAATGAAGGCCGCGGCCTCGCTGTCGATCTTGTCGACATAGGTCATGTTCCATTCCTGGGGAGTGAGTTTTTTCTGCTTGCCCTCCTTCTTGACGAAATCGGCGTAATCAAGACTGCCCTGCATGGACCCCAGCATCAGGGCCAGCTGGGTCGCCTTGGCAAAAAGCGGGGCCTCGTGCTCATCGGCATAGGAAACGCCATAATGGTTCATGGCATGATGCAGGCCGGTAAAGCCTATGCCGATGGGCCGGAACTTGAGGGTATTGGCCTTGATCCGCTCAATGGGCGGGAAGCCGCCCAGGTCAAGGATCTCGTTGCCGGCGATTGCCGCGAGCCTGGCCGCCTCGAAAACCCCGTCGAAATATTTGTCCTTGTTTTCCTGGAGGCACTTTGGCAGGCAGACAGTGAGCAGATTGCAGGCCGTATCCTTGGTGGAAAGGTATTCCCCGCAGGGGTTGGAATACACCGGATTGTACTTGGCAGGCACCGGGGTGTTGGCCAGACTCTTCTGGGTAAAAAGCAGGCCGGGATCTCCGGATTTCCAGATGTATTCGGCCACCAGGGTGGTGAGTTCCTCATCCTCCCAGAACTTCTCGTCGGTCACATTGAGCGAGATGTTGCAGCCGGTGTACTGGCCGGGATTATCCCCCTTGAAGGTGATGAACTCCTTGACGTCCTTGATATCCCAGTCCGCCTGAATCATCAGGGCGCCCCGCCGCTTGCCCCCCTGGCTGATGCGCTCCGAGAGATGCGAAAACCCCTTGGCAAAGGAAACCGGACCGGAGGCGAGCCCCTGGCCGTTGTCAACAATGGTGCCCTTGGGCCTGATCTTGGTCACGTCGATGCCGCCGCCGCCGGCATGCTGGAAGATGCTGACCAGATCCCGCTCCATGTCAAAGATCGCATCGGTGGAGTCTTCCACATCGCCCAGGGGATAGCAGGAATAATAGCCGGCCCGGCGGGTATAGGGGTTTCCGCCGTTCATCAAAAAGGGCGTGGCCGTAATGATGGCGCCGTGGATCAGGGCCTTGGCCACCGCAGGGTGCTTGAACTGCTTGCTGATGCGCAACAGCACCTGGGCCATGTCTTTTTCCATGGGCACCCCGGTTTTATTGTTGCGGACAGCGTACCTGGCCTGCACCAGATACTCTTCAAAACGCTCCCACTCCTTCAGCGCTTCATCAAAACTGATTGGTAAATCCATCGGGCACCCCTCGGGTAAATGTCTTGATTGTTGAAATCGCAGATAAGCGCAGACTTCGAAAAACCGCGATTACAGCAGGAAGCGAAAGCGACCGGCGACGGTTATTGTTTCGCCGCTTCGCTGCTGTAACTCTTTGATTTCGGAGTCTCGCTGGCTCGCTTACCTGTGTTACGGACCTGTGGCCTTTTTCCCTTTTTGCGAGTCCATCTTGATTCTCACGGAAATAAAACACGATATGGCGCATCAGCCGCAGATGCCACCACAATATGTGGTACAGCATACCCAAAGAGGGGCCTGGAAGGAAGCACTTTTTAAGATAAAAAAACCGGAAGCAAAAGGGCAGACTACCCCTTTTTGTTGGGGATCAGGTGAGGCCCCATATGAACGCAGGGCTCGAGACCACACGGATCAAAAAAATACGGCTTACTGCCGCTTGCGCTGGTCAAGGGGCAACTGAATGATAAAAATCGAGCCCTCGCCTGGCCTGCTTTTGGCGGTGATTCTCCCGCCGTGCCGGGCGACTATTTTCTCGCAGGTTGCCAGGCCGATCCCGGTTCCTTCATATTCATGCCGGCCATGCAACCGGACAAAGGGCTGAAAAATCCGCTCCACGTACTTTTCCTCAAAGCCGATGCCGTTGTCCTGCACCGTGATTTCATAGATTCTGCCCGGCAGCTTTCTGCCCTTCACCTCAACCACGGGGGGCAGACCTTCCCGCCGGTATTTCAGGGCGTTGGCAATGAGATTCTGGAAAAGCTGGCGGAGCTGGGTTCTGTCTCCCTCAATGGCCGCCAGGGAGCCCACGCCGACACTTCCCTGCACCTGCCTGATCCTCTCTTCAAAATCGGCCATCACCTCCCGCAGGAGATCATCCAGCTCGACCACCCCGAAAGACCGCTCGCAGCTGCGCACCTTGGACAGCTGCAAGATATCATCCACCAGCTCCTGCAACTGCCGGGCGGCCTTGAGAATACGCCCGAGATATTCGCCCGCCTTGCCGTCGAATTTTTCAGGCCATCTGGCCAGCAACCGCTCGGCAAAGGCGACGATCAGCAGGAGCGGCTCTTTCATATCGTGGGAGGCCACATGGGCGAACTGCTCCAGCTCGGCGTTGGAACGCCTGAGGCTTGCCGCCAGACTTTCCAGCTCCTGCTGCGCCTGCTGGCGCTCGGCCACCTCCAGCAACAGCTGCGCATTGACGCACTTTACCTCCTGCGCCCGTTCATCGACCAGATCCTCGAGCCAGTCCCGATATTCCTGAAGCTCCTTTTCCATTTTCTGAAGCCTGGTGATATCGGCAAAGACCCCGTTGGCATAATCCCCCATAGCCCTGGCCCGGTCATGGACCCACAACCATTTCCCGTTTTTATGGCGCAACCGGTAACGGAGGGAAAATTCCCTGCCCTTGGCAAAGAGGAGCCCGTATCGCTTCCGGACCTCCTCAACATCCTCGGGATGAACGCGGCTGAACCTGCTCTGCCCAAGCAGCTCACCCGGCTCGTAGCCACAGTTCCTTCGGACATTGGGGCTGACGTAGACCAGGTTCCCCGCTGCGTCCGCCCGCCAGGTGACATCCGGCATATTTTCCACCAGGCTGCGAAACTGTTCTTCGCTTTCCCTTAAGGCCTGCGCTGTCCGCCTCTGCGCGCTGACATCCTGCAGGATGACAATGCCGCCGGGGACGCCACGCACCCTGCCCAGCGAAGCGCCGCTTATCAAAACCGTCCGGATCTCCCCGGCAACCGGGAGGACAACCTCAATATTGGCAAATGATCCATGTTCGGCCAGATTTTTTTCAAGCAAACAGGCGTTGCAGGCCTCCGGCCCAAACAACAGAGTGCACGGCTTGCCAAGCAGCGTCTCGCCCCGCGCCTTGAAAAAATCCGCAAAGGCGGCATTAACATCGAGCAGACATCCCTGCTGATCAACAATGCAGGCAGGCTCGGCCATCCGGTGGAAGATGGCCTCATAGCGTCTTTTCTCATTGAGGATAAAAAGCTTCGCCTCGCGGAGCCGGCGCTGACCGGAGCTGGCTTCCTCCTTGAGCCACTGGCTGGCGGCTGCGGTTTCCAGTCGGTCAAAAAACGAGGCGCAGCCCGGCTGCAGCCGGGCAGGCAGGGCCGGATCGTTGAGCATGGTCCGGCGGAGGCATTTTAGAAGGGAGAAGAAGGCACCAAAGGGCAAGGCATCCTGCCGGAAAAGCTGGACAGCTTCACGGCCAAGCGCGCCGGGGACATCCCGGGAAAGAGGGGTGGCGGCGGCGGGGCTGTCCGGCTCTGGGTCTTGACGGTCATCATCTGCTTCGAGAAAATCGGCAAGGGTTTCCGCCAGGCGGGAAACAAAAAAACGCCAGGTTTCGTCCTGCAGGGCAAGGTGCTGGGCATATCCTGCCTGTTCGGCCGCAAGGGCAAAGGCGGTACTCAGCCCCTGACCATTGGGATTGAAATGCAACAACCCGAGATTCTTGCCCGGCAGCTTACCCTTAGCCATATTCCTTGCGTTGCCGTTCCTTGAGGATGATCTTGATGGGGATGGCATCCAGCTTGAGCCCGGCCCTGAACTGGTTCAGCAGGTAGCGGAGATAGGAAAAATGCACCCCTTTGGGATAATTGGTAAAGACGATAAAAGTGGGCGGCTTCGCGGAAATCTGGGTCGTGTAGTAGAACTTGAGGCGGCGGCCCTGGTGCATGGGCGGATTATGGCCCTCCAGCGCTGCCTGCAAGATCCGGTTGAGCTTGCCGGTTGAAAAGGAGCCGCAATACTGCCTGTAGATCTTCGCCACCGTGGGCAGCAGCTGCTTCACCCCGGCGCCGGTAAGGGCGGAAATCTTGAGCACCGGGGCATATTCGACAAAACTCGTTGCCCGGGTGATCTCCTCCATCAGCTGTTTCTGCCGCTTCGCATCCCCGTGGAGCAGATCCCATTTGTTCACCAGAATCAGACAGGCCCGCCCCCGTTCAAAGGCATAGCCCAGCACCTTGGTGTCCTGCTCGGTGATTCCCTCCCCGGCGTCGATCAAAATCAGCACCACATCGCAGCGCTCCAGAGCGCCCAGGGCCTGGAGCACACTGAATTTCTCCAGTTTCTCCTGTACCTTGCCCTTGCGCCTGATCCCAGCCGTATCAATGAGCAGATACGGCTGCTTGCCCACCGTGATCAGGGTGTCCACCGAATCCCTGGTGGTGCCCGGGATATCCGAGACCACCATGCGCTCTTCGCCCACCAGCCGGTTGATCAGGGAAGACTTGCCCACGTTGGGCCGCCCCAGGCAGGCCAGGCTGATGGTCTCCGGCGGGATGTCTTCGGATTCGGGAAAAACCGGCAGGGTTTCAAGCAGGATCTCGAAAAACGGCTTGACCCCATAGCCGTGCGCCGCGGAAACAGGCCAGAGCCTGTCCACCCCCAGCTCGTAAAATTGGGGCAGCAGCTTTTGCTCCAGCTCCGGGCTGTCCACCTTGTTGACCAGGAAATGCACCGGTTTTTTCGTCCGCCGCAGATAATCGGCCACCTCAAAATCTTCCGGCAGCACCCCCTCCTTGCCGTCAAGCAAAAAAAGGATCACGTCCGCCTCCCGCATGGCCTGCATGGTCTGCTCGCGGATCAAGCCCGCCATCATTTCCCGCCCGTCGCCCTCAATGCCTCCGGTGTCAACCAGGATAAAAACCCGCTCCTCCATGGTCACCTGTTCATAATGACGGTCACGGGTTACGCCGGGCGCGGGGTCGACGATGGCCTTGCGGTGCTTGGCGAATCTGTTGAAAAGGCTCGACTTGCCGACATTGGGCCGGCCGACCAGGGCAACTATGGGGTATCGGGTCTGCATGGGAGTTATAAAGTTCCGTGTTGGTTATTGATGCCCTCGCAACAACTCAAAAAACGCTACATTCCGTCATTCCGGCGAAGGCCGGAATCCAGTCTTTTCGGAGAGTCGCAGCAAGGCTGGGTTGCGGCCTTCGCCGGGGTGACGAATTTTGCGAGCCCATCATTATTAAGGAAATCTCTCACCCGGGCCACCACAGCGCGCAGGCAGGGAAAGTCCCGCCCCTGCGGCGCGGCCAGGTGTTCGTGAAGGGAGCCGGCAGCGGGTGTAATGAACTGCCGGAAAAACTGTTTCCCCCGGCTTTTCGAGAGAAAGGCAAAAGCTCCGAGAATCTGCAGGTTACGCTGCAGGGCCATGTAGTAATATCCCTCAATGAATCGTCCCCGGTCAAGGGGAATGTGAGAGGCGAGGGCATCCAGATAACAGCCAAGGAGGGCCTGCTGCCGGTTCGGGGACAAACCGGCATAGGGGTCGATGAGCAGGGAGGCCGGATCATACCCCAACGGCCCCAGTCTGGCACCCTGAAAATCAATAATTCTGACTTTCCCCTCGTGCACCATGAGGTTGCGCGACTGAAAATCCCGGTGCAGGATGAAATCGGCCGGTTCCTGCATGGCCCGCTCCGCCAGAAAGACAAACTCCTGGCCAAGCCCTCGGGGAAAACCGTTCATCCCCAGAAAATCCTCGCACAGGGCCTTCTGGAAATAACCGGACTCCCTGGCCAGCATGAGTGCACGGTCATACCGGGGGGTATCCCAGCACCAGTCCGGCTGAAAGCCTTGGCGCGTCTCGGTCTGCAAATGGACCAGGGCGGCCAGGGCCTGCCGGTAGTAGGTATCCACCTCCGGCGCCTCCGCACCCTGCAGAAGAATCAGATCATGGAGCTTGGTATCGCCCAAGTCCTCGAAGAGGATGAGGCCGCACTCCTCGGCAAAGCCGTAGATCCGGGGAACCGCCGCTCCATGCCTGAAAAAATGACGGCCAATCGCATTGGCAGCCCTGGCCTCGGCCATGCCCTGGGGCTGGCTGGCGCTTGGCAAGACCGCCAGCAGGGAAAGGTCGCCGACGGCAAACCGGTAAAACTGCCGGTCGGAGCCATCCCCGGCCATCCTCTCCGCCACCTGAATCTCCGGGGGGAGGCCCTGCGCGGCCAGCAGCCTGCTCAAGGCCTGCCTTTGCTGATCCGTAAACACGTTATTCTCCCTCAATGATGATCCTGTCGGTCACGATGCTGCCGGGGGCAACCCTGGCCCCATCCCAAACCACAACCCGGGTAAGGCTGGCCCCCTCGCCGATGGTTGCCCCATGCCCGATGGCAACCCAGTCCTGAAACGAGACCCCGGCCCCGATGACAGCATCTTTTCCGAGATAAAAAGGCTTGCCCCCGTTCCCTGCGGAAAATCCGGGCATCCTCCCTTTCAGCAAAATATCCTCGTGGAGCTTCAGATAATCCGCCGGAGTACCCATGTCGGTCCAGAAATGACCCGAAACGACCAGGGCCTGGATAGTGCCCCCACGTTTGAGCAAGTCGGCATAGCAGTCAATGATGTTGTAAAAAACGCCCTCGGGGATCAGAGAGAGAACAGCCGGGTTGATGACCTGCACCCCGGTGAAGGCCAGGAGGCGCTCGCCCTCCCCCGCCGCCCCGGAAAAACCCACGATCCTGCCCTGACTATCCACCCGGACATTGTTAAAACGCGGGCAGTCGTGCAGCACCATGGTCACATCCGCGCCGGAGGCGCAATGGGTCCGATGGGCCGCGGCCAGATCAAGATCATGGACAATATCGCCATTGACCGCGAGAAAGGGGGCCGCGCCAAAATGACTTTGCGCCAGACGCAGGCCGCCTCCGGTTCCCAGCTCAATATCTTCCATCTGGACCTGAACGTCCCCTTGCCCGTGGAGCATGGCCCCGATCTGCTCCCGCAGATGATGGGCATTGACCACGATCCCCCCGGCTCCGTTCTGGCGAAGCTGAGCCAGGGTATGCGTGAGAAGTGGGGTGCCAAGCACCGGAAACAGGGGCTTGGGGCGTTTCAGGGAATAGGGCCGCAGGCGGGTGCCGAAGCCCGCGGCCAGAACCATGGCTTTCATGACGTGTATATTCCTGATGGCTGAGTATCGGTAACGAAAAACAGAAAAACTTATTCCATTTCTATTTCAGATGCGCGTGTCAATCGTCGGCAGAAGTGCCGACAAAGAGGCCTGCGAACTAGTGCCATGTAACGTTTTTAATTTCGCATCCCCCTCCCTTGACGGGAGGGGGTTAGGGGGTGGGTGAAGCAACAATTTGGAGTCTACATAAC
>JAJZSH010000122.1 GCA_021822005.1 Deltaproteobacteria bacterium
AGCAGGAGGAATTTCGGCAGGCTTTTGCGGCGGACATCGTGGGCCAGGTAGATGATGCCCTGATCCGCCAGCAGCGAGCGGAAGATGTTCAAAAGCGGCGCGAAAAAATCTTCCCGGAAGAGGATCTCCGCGCCGATGATGGTGTCGAAGCGCGGCAGGGTGGATGGTTTCAGCCAGTCGAGCAGGCGGCATTCCACCCCTTTGAGTCCGGTGGCTGCGGCGCTGACCCGTTGAAAATCAAGAATGTGGGGCTCGTAATCGGTCAGGGTCACCCGGTAGCCTGCCAGGGCGGCGGCAAGACCTGGCGCGCCAAGGCCGGCGCCGAGTTCGAGCAGGGTCTGCCCCTCTCTGGCCGGCGGGTTGGTGAGCATGAGGTCCGCCAGGACCATGGCGGCTTCCCAGAGTTTCACCCAGAAGGGAAAGTCTGCCACATCCTTGAAGGGATCTTTTCCCGCCAGGAGCGGTTCGAGGTCAATGACTTGCAGCAGCTGGATTTCCTTGCCGCGCAGGCGCAGCGGCGCGAAGTCCACCGTGTATGTTTTCCGGATTTCCCGGAGGCGGGCATACTGTTTTTCAGGAAGCTGCGCAGGGTCCATCAGGGTCTCCATGGCGGCGTCATCGTTGCAGGAAAAGGGCGACAAGGACTAGGGCCGCCACCAGGAAGCGGTAGTAGGCAAAAATGGCAAAGCTTCTGGCCCGGATGTATTGCATGATGCAGGCAATGAACAGGTAGCCGGAGATTGCTGCAGCCAGAAACCCGGAGACATAGAGCATGCCTTGCCCATCCAGCAGGCCATTTTTGATGATCTCAGGAATTTCGTGAACCCCTGCCCCGAAGATGATGGGGGCGGAAAGCAGAAAGGAAAAGCGGATCGCAGCCTGCCTGGTGAGTCCCAGGGCAAGACCGCAGGTGATGGTGCTGCCGCTCCGCGACACCCCTGGGATGATGGCACAGGCCTGGGAAAGGCCGATGAGCAGGACATCAATCAGGGTTATTGCTTCAAAGCTGCGGGAGCGTCTGCCTGTGCGGTCCGCAAGGAGTAGTAGCAGGCCGGCCCCGGCCAGTGCTGCCGCCACCATGGCGGGGTGCCGGAAATAGGTTTCCGCGGTTTTTCCCAACAGGAGACCGGCCAAGGCTCCTGGGACGGTGGCAATGGCAAGGAAGAGAGTCATCCTGCGCAGACGCTGTGTTTCTGTTTGCTCTTGGTGGAGGCCAAGGATGGCTTTGCCCATCTGCCAGAAATCATCCCGGAAATAGGCGAGGATTGCCAAGAGGGTGCCGAGATGCAGGGCCACGTCAAAGGCCAGGTCGGATTCCTGGGCGCCGAGAAAATAATGGGCTAGGGCAAGGTGGCCAGAGCTGGAGACGGGCAGGAATTCCGTGGCGCCCTGGATGATGCCGAAAATGATTGCTTCAATAATGTTCATGGGATGGCACTATACGAAAGGGAAGGGGAAAAGTAAATACTGATGGGGGAACGATGTGTCTGAATAAAAAAAAGCCCGGCCTCTGGCCGGGCTTTTGCTGACCATAACTCCGGTCTGGCAAGGGGAATCAGCAGCCCTCGATAGCTTTTTTCTTCTTGGCGGCTACGATCTTGCCGTCTTTTACTGCAACCTTGTCGCCAACCTTAGCGGTGCCTTCTGCCGTGGATACAGTGCCGGCGCAATCCACGGTTACCTTGGTGCCCTCAACCGCGGTTACGGTGCAGTCGGCAGCGAAAGATACTGCTGCGGTGCTTGCTACGAATGCCACTGCCATTGCCAGGGAAATCATTTTTTTGCTCATGTTCATCTCCTCCTCAGTGTTATTTGGGAATGTCCTGTTATGCGGAACAGGAAAATAATGAATCACCGTTCGGCAAATATACGACAGGAGCACAGGATGTCAACCGGAAAGCTTCCCTTTTATTTCAGGATGGCGTTGAGATCGGTCACCAGGGTCTGGTGATCGACATAGCCATCATAGCGTTTGACCACATTGCCCTCCCTGTTCACCAGGAACGAGGTGGGAATGCCGAGGATGCCGCCGAAGGCCGTGGGGGTTTCCGAATCGCTCAGCAGAACCGGGTAGTTGATCCCCATTTTCCGGGCGAATTTGTCAACCAGGGACGCACCGCCTTGGTCCGTGGAGATGCCGATCACGGTGAAGCCTTTTGGCCCGTACTCTTTCTGGAGCTGGATGAGCGAGGGGATTTCCTTGCGGCAGGGGGGGCACCAGGTGGCGAAGAAATTGATGAACATTGCCTGGCCCTGGTAGCCGCTGGCCTTGACCATGGCGCCATCCTTCACTGAAGGCAGGGTAAAGGCTGGCATCTTGGTGGCGGCCTGGGCAGCAGCGCCGGCCATCAGGCCGAAAAGGGTAAGGGTGATGGTCAGAATGCGGGCTTTAGCCGCCATGGATTTCATGATCTGCATGCGCTTCTCCTGGATAAATGGTTGCCACCGGCAAGGTCTATAACCTTTTGCCAAAATAGATTCTCTTTACCCTCTTTTTCAGGGAAACAAAAGGGGAAATATCGGGCCGCTGGCGCTTGGGGTTCAGGAGGGCATACCCCCCTGACGGAGACGCTCCCCGCGGGCGGAGATCACCACCTCCTGAACAGGGATGGCCTGGCCGGAGCGGGAAAGGGCCTGGGAAACAATATGGCGCATGTTGCCGCAGCAGGGCACCTCCATGATGGCCATGGTGATGCTCTTGATCCCGGCTACGGCAAAGATTTCCGTGAACTTCTGGATAGCGCTTTCCACCTCGTCGAATTTTGGGCAGCCCAGCATGACGGCCTTGCCGGTCAGGAGATCGCGGTGAAAGTCCGGATAGGCCACCGGAACGCAGTCGGCCGCGATCAGGAGGTCGGCGCCTTTGAGAAAGGGCGCGGTGGGCGGCACCAGGCGGATCTGCACCGGCCAGTGGCTCAGGGCGGAACCGGTGGCGGCGCCAAGCTGGACCGGGGCATTGGCCGACTGGCAGGGGGTGGGCGGGGCGAAGGTCTGCAATCCGGCCGAGGGACAGCCGCCAACGGGCGGGACGGGGCGGGTTTTTGCCTCGTCTCTGTTCCTGAGCAGCTCTTCCACCGCCTCTTCGTCAAAATCATCGGCCTCCCGCTCGATGATGCGCAGGGCGCCGGTGGGGCACTCGCCCAGACAGGCGCCCAGACCGTCGCAGTACTTTTCTGCCAGCATCCTTGCCTTGCCGTCCACGATCTGCAGGGCGCCTTCCGCGCAGGAAGGGACGCACTGGCCGCAGCCGTTGCACAAGGACTCGTCTATCTCGATGATTTTTCTCATTATTTTCATGGCTGTATCTCCGTTATCCCCTGAGCAGCACCTTGGCGGCCAGGACGGCTCCTGCCTTGGTGAGGAAGGAGCGGTCGATGATCTTCTGCAGATGCTCCGGCGGGGACGGTACATCCTTCTGTTTTTCTTCCAGGTTGGTGATCAGGTCCGCATCGTAGAGCACCTTGAAGTTCATGGTCTCTTCCGGTCGCGGCGTGTGGTGGTGGCCGATGATGTCGCAGACCTCGTCGATGAGCGGCTGCGGCGCGCCGAGGGCGGTGAGAATCTCCCTGGCCACCGGCGGCCCCTCAATATGCTGATATTTGGGCGACGAGCTGTTGTACTTGCGTTCCGATTCCTTGATGCCGATGTCGTGGAGATAGGCGGTGATCTCCACCACCGCCGGGTTGCACTCCTCCTGTGCGGCGATATTCACGGCATGGCGGGCCACCCGGCCGGCGTGGCCGATGCGGCGGAAGTCGTCTCCAAAGTAGCGCTTCATTTCCACCGCCACCCGTTCCTTGAGCAGCTCCTGCTTCTTGGCCAGCAGTTCCGGGGGCAGGGAGCCCAGGCATTGCGCGGCATAGGGACAGTAAGAAGCGCAGCCGAAGTCGTTGTTGGGGTTGAGCATCTTGGTGCCGCAGGTGCCGCATTTGCGGCTGGAGTCGTCCTTGAAAAACTCGACGCTGCTGCCGCATTTCGGGCAGGTTGCTTCGAATACGGCGTTGGCGTCCCAGTAGCGGCTGTCCTGGCCGGGGCATTGCATGGCAATCTCCTTTTTACTGAGACGGATCGGGCGGCGGGAGAGGGTGCCGCCCGATCCGTTTTTTATCCGAGGATGGCCTTCAGATCCTCGGCCGGCGTGGTTACCGGCTTGATGGCGAAGTTTTTCACCAGCACATCCAGCACGTTGGGGGTAATGAAGGCGGGCAGGCTCGGTCCTAAACGGATGTCCTTGATGCCAAGGCTCAGCAGGGTCAGAAGGATGACCACCGCCTTCTGTTCATACCAGGAAAGCACCAGGGAGAGCGGCAGGTCGTTGACCCCGCACTCGAAGGCCCCGGCAAGGGCCACGGCGATCTGGATGGCCGAGTAGGCATCGTTGCACTGGCCCACATCGAGCAGACGCGGGATGCCGCCGATGTCGCCCAGTTTCTTGTCAAAGAAGCGGAACTTGCCGCAGGCCAGGGTCAGAACCATGCAGTCCGCCGGGATCTGTTCCACGAGCTCGGTATAGTAGTTGCGTCCGGGCTTGGCCCCGTCACAGCCGCCCACCAGGAAGAAGTGGCGGATGGCCTTGGCCTTTACCGCGGCGATGACCTTGTCGGCCACCCCCAGAACGGTGTTTCTGGCAAAGCCTACCAGGACCGAGTCCTTGTCGAGGGTATCGGTGAAACCGGGCAGGGCCAGAGCCCTGTTGATAACCGGGCTGAAATCCTTGCCCTCGCCAATGTGCGCCACATCGGGCCAGCCGACCAGGCCGGTGGTGAAGACGTTGTCCTTGTATGAATCTTTCGGCTTCTGGATGCAGTTGGTGGTAAAGAGGATGGCCCCTGGGAATTCGGGCATCTCCTTCTGCTGGTTCTGCCAGGCCGTGCCGAAATGGCCGTAAAAATGGCTGTGCTTTTTCAGCTCGGGATAGCCGTGGCAGGGCAGCATCTCGCCATGGGTGTAGATGTTGATCCCCTTGCCCTTGGTCTGCTCAAGGAGCATGGCCAGGTCTTTGAGGTCATGGCCGGTGACCAGGATACACTTGCCCGGGATATGCCCCAGGGGGACCGGGGTGGGGACCGGATGGCCGTAGGTGCCGGTGTTGCCCGCATCGAGCAGTTCCATGGCCTTAAGGTTTATCTCGCCACACTTCAGGGCCAGGCCCACCAGCTGGTCAAGGCCCAGGTCCTTGCGGGTCAGATCACCCATGGTCTCATGGATGTAGGCATAGACCGCCTCGTCTTCCTTGCCGAGGATCGCGGCGTGGTCGGTATAGGCGGCAAGGCCGCGCAGGCCATACATGGTGATCTGCTTCAAGGATTGCAGATCCGGGTTGGCGTCCAGGGTGTTGATGAAGTTCAGGGCCGCCCCCTGCGCTTCCAGACCGGTCAGGGAGCCGGCCGGGATAAAGGTGGCTGCCGGGGCGGTGAAATCAACCTTGCCGCCCGCTGCCAGGACCTTTTTCTTTAAAGATTCGCGCAACTCTACGGTTTTGCGGATCAGGACTTCAAAGCGGCTCGGGTCAAAATCCACATTGGTGAGGCAGGAGAAAATCGCCTCGCAGGTGAAGCGGTCAACACCGTTGTCAACAACCCCGACTTTGCGGCCGGCGTTGGCCACAAGGCACAGGCCCTGGACAGCATGGGTCAGCAGGTCTTCGAGGCCTGCCAGGGGTTCGGTTTTTCCACAGACTCCGATGGCGGTGCATCCGGTTCCCTTGGCGGTCTGTTCACATTGGTTGCAAAACATGGCACTCTCCTTGGTTGATGTAAAGATTGGTGTAACCCGTATTGGTGCATTTGTTGAGCAAACTATAGCGATAATTATCCCTCTGGGCGTTGACTTAAATCAAGAAGAAAGATATTTTTGTCCGGTTTGATTTTTTCCTTTCACAGGATGCGGCTGAAAGCCGAAAGCCGAAAACTGAGAGCTGAAAGCAAAAAAATAAGCATGAAAAATGTCGCCTTGCGGTTTAGAGTTACGGCGCATAATACATCTTTTTCATTCTCCATGGTGTGGCAGGGGTGGCATGGAATATCTCTTGGTTATCGGTTCATATCTCATCGGCTCAATCCCATTTGGCCTGGTTTTGGGGAGAGTGGCAGGCGTTGACGTGCGCGCCGCAGGCAGCGGCAACATCGGCGCCACCAATGTCGCCCGGCTGGCCGGCAAAAAGCTCGGGATCCTCACCCTGGTCTGCGATGCGCTCAAGGCCATTCTGCCGATGCTGGCAGCGGCCTGGCTTCTGGAGAATGGCAGCCTGCGGGAACTCTGGGTGGCGCTCTGCGGCGGCGCGGCCTTTCTCGGGCATCTCTACCCGCTGTATCTCGGATTTCGTGGGGGGAAGGGAGTGGCGCCGGCGCTGGGCATTTTTCTCTATCTTGCGCCGGTGGCCGCGCTCATTGATCTGCTTCTCTTTGTCGGCGTGGTCTATAACTGGGGCTATGTTTCCCTGGGCTCGCTCACCGCGGCCCTGCTGATGCCGGGGCTGGTCTGGCTGCTGTCCGGCTCGGTGAGCAACACCGTGCTGGCTTTCGGGGTCGGCGTGTTGATCTGGGTCAAGCACCGGGACAACATCGTGCGGCTCATGAAGCACGAGGAAAAGAGCTGGAAAAAAGAGACGCCGGGTCAGGACGCCCATGACCAACAATGAATGGAAAAAAATCGTGGCTGCCAAGAATCTTTTGGGGTTGCCGGATCAGGCGACCCTGGCGGAGATAAAAAAGGCCTACCGCCGACTCTCCAAGGAGCACCATCCCGACCTTGCCCGGCACAGGGAAGAGGGGCAGGGGCTGGAGATGCACAGACTCACCGAGGCGTGCCAGATTCTGCTGGAATATGGGAAAAAGTACAAAATTCCCCTGGTGCCGGGGGAGGATCAGCCCCTTGAAGGGGAAGACTGGTGGATGGAGCGCTTTGGGGATGATCCCCTCTGGAGTCCGGGTCGCGGCAAGTAATTCCGTATTTTCAGCCAATGGTCACAACCGGTAGCCGGGAGATAGTATGTCATGAAGTGCTCTTCTGGCCTCCGAATTCGGAATACAGACCATAGCCGAATATATTGAAGATGAAGACCTGCTTAACGCAGTGCATGCCTTGGGAATCGATTATGCACAAGGTTTTCATACAGGCAGGCCAATGCCGGACTTAAGCGCATGCCAAGCAACATGATCTAATGCACAGCCGGACATGATAGACTCCTTTCCGTTTGGGACACGTTTGCTGTTTTCCCGGCTTCACGGCTCGCAGGAAACATGGCAGACCCCGGTGGGGGTTTCCTTGGCAAACGGGAAATACTTTTTCTTGAAGCGCAGCGCCACGTTGACCAGCCCGATGAGCACCGGCACCTCGACCAAGGGGCCGATCACCGCGGCAAAGGCGACGCCGGAGTTGATCCCGAACACGGCGATGGCCACGGCAATGGCCAGCTCGAAGTTGTTGGAGGCGGCGGTGAAGGAGAGGGTGGTGGTCTGCTCGTAGGTGGCCCCCACCTTCATGGACATGAAAAAGGAAACCAGGAACATGACCAGGAAATAGATGGTGAGCGGGATCGCGATGCGGATCACGTCAAAGGGCAGCTGCACGATGTATTCGCCCTTGAGGGAAAACATCACCATGATGGTGAAGAGCAGGAAAACGAGGGTGAAGGGGCTGATCTTCGGGATCAGTTTCTCCTGGTACCAGGCGTCGCCTTTGAGCTTTACCCCGATAAACCGGGTCAGCATCCCGGCGATGAAGGGGATGCCGAGATAGATAAAGACCGATTGGGCGATTTCCGCCATGGAGATGTCCACCGCCGCGCCCGTTAGCCCCAGCCAGCCCGGAAGCACGGAGATGAAGAGCCAGGCGTAGACGGAGAAGAACAGCACCTGGAAGATGGAGTTGAAGGCCACCAGCCCGGCGCAGTACTCGGTGTCGCCGCTGGCCAGGTCGTTCCAGACAATGACCATGGCGATGCAGCGGGCCAGGCCGATGAGGATGAGCCCCACCATGTATTCGTGGTGGCCGGAGAGAAAGGTGATGGCCAGGAGAAACATGAGGACCGGTCCGATGAGCCAGTTCTGCACCAGCGAGAGTAGCAGGACCTTGCCGTTGCGGAAGACCTCGTGCAGCTTTTCATAGCGCACCTTGGCCAGGGGCGGATACATCATGAGGATCAGGCCGATGGCGATGGGAATGTTGGTGGCGCCGACCTGAAAGGAGTTGATGATCTCGGTGACGGGCGGATAGAGATAGCCGCCCATGACCCCGATGAACATGGCCAGGAAGATCCAGAGGGTGAGGTACTGGTCGAGAAAACTCAATTTTTTTCCGGTGTTTGGCATGGCGATTCTCCTGTGTTAGTGGCCAAAATTTGTAGCTGGGGCAGGGAGATTTCTTTTTATCCGCACAGGCGGATGTGTACGGCAAAAAAATCAGGC
>JAJZSH010000123.1 GCA_021822005.1 Deltaproteobacteria bacterium
ATTGTTGGAACCTTATTCTATCACGATGTGCCATAAAATCATAACAAAATGTTCGTTGTTTTGTATAAATATCAGCAGGTTATAGTTTCCGGATGGGCACTAATTAAGCTCACTGACAAAGGGCGGTCATTCATCAAGCATATAGGCCTCCATGAGCTTTAATCCGAAAGTGCCGAACCCGGCAGTCAACCGGACGTGCCCGAAAAGCCGGGCACGCCGGTTACTTCTACGTTGAGCCTGTAGAAAAAGCCCCTTCAAGGCAATTGTAACTGTAAATTTTTTGGATTTTTTCTATAAAAATGAGTGATACATGGGCATCCTCCCTTTTTTCCAAGAACTTTTCCGGCTGCCGATCATGCAGCGGCTCATGGTGGTCGCGATTTACGCCCTGCTGGCCAAGGCGGTGGATCTCTTTGTCAACCGCATCCTCAAGAGGTTGGCCGCCGCCTACACCACCAGCGAGCTGGACGACAAGGTCATCGGCATCCTCCACACCCCCATTGTTCTCAGCGTGTTCTTTTTCGGGGTGCTTCATGCCGTGGCCATGCCGCCGGGCCTTGCCCAGCCTTGGGAGAAATTCGTGCCTGCGGCGGCGCAAAGCATTGCCCTCATCGTCTGGACCCTTGCCGCGCTGCGTCTCTTTGTGGTGCTGGGCGGGCATTATCTGGAATCCATTGCCGGGCGCGGCAAGATCGGGGCCGACCTCTTTCTGTTGCTGAAAAACGTGGTCCGGGTGATCATCATCGTTTCCGCCCTGATCTGGCTTCTTTCCATCTGGAACGTCAACCTGGCCCCCCTCTTTGCCTCCGCCGGTATCGCCGGTATCGCCGTGGCCCTGGCCGCCAAGGACAGTCTGGCCAATTTTTTCGGCGGGATCAGCATCTTTGCCGACAAAACCTTCAAGGTGGGCGACTACATCATCATCGACAATGCCCAGCGGGGCGAGGTGGTGGAGATCGGGGTGCGCTCCACCCGGATAATGACCCGGGACGATGTGCTGATCACCATTCCCAACTCCATTCTGGCCAACAGCAAGATCATCAACGAAAGCGCGCCGATCCCCCGCTTTCGGATCAGAGTGCCGGTGGGGGTCGCCTACGGCAGCGACCTGGCGCAGGTCGAGGCGGTGCTGCTCGCCGTGGCCGCCGGGAATCCAGCGGTGGTCAAGGATCCCGAGGCCCGGGTGCGGCTGCGCGCTTTTGGGGCGTCGTCCGTTGATTTCGAGCTGCTGTGCTGGGTCGAGGATCCCCGGCTCAAGGGTCTGGAAATTCACAATCTCCTAAAGGCCGTCTACAGGGAGTTCGCCGCAAATTCCATCGTCATCCCCTTTCCGCAGCAGGATGTGCATATCAAGGAACTGCCGGGTCGGGGTGAAAAATAAGGGAGGCCTGGGGTCGAATCCCGGCTCTGGAGTGTCGTTTTTTTTCTTGCAACCCGCGCGAAGAGAAGCTGTTTTTTGCCCGGCATTCATGGTAGAATACAATCGAAAGCTCTCCAATCGGCTGCCCCCTGCGGGCGGCAGTTTAATCACTTGTGATGGAGGAACTGCATGGAACTACAAGTTGAAGGACGGAACCTGGAAATTCGTAAAGCCTGGCAGGAAAAAATCGAAGAGGAGAAGGGGCGCCTTGATCGCCACCACCCCGGGCTTGTTCATCATCTCCGCGTCTCCATTGAGGAGACCGCCGGGCATAAGGCGGGCGGTCACGAGGTTCGCGTGGTTGCTTCCGTTCCCAATGATACCGTGGTTGTGAAAAGAAAGGGGGAGACGGTGCGGCCCCTGCTGGTGGAGGCGTTTGACACCCTTGGCCTCCAGTTGAAGGAATTGCAGCGCAAGCGGCGGCAGAACACCAAGGAACCGGAGGGCGCTGCTGCGGGTCCGGCCATGGGCACCATCAAGACCCTCTTTCCCTATGAGTCCTACGGGTTTCTCATGACCCTGGACGGCCAGGAGGTGTATTTTCATGAGAACGCCCTCAAGGATGTGACCATGGCCCTGTTGGCCGAAGGAGACGAGGTCCGCTTTGGCGAGGGTGAAGGGGATAAAGGGCCGACGGCGGCCTGGGTGCGGCTGGTAAAATAATAGCGGCGTAAAAAGAAGAGACAAAAGCACTTGACATGTCATTCCGGCGGAAGCCGGGGGTAAGCGAGCGGAGCGAGACTCCGATCCAGTAATTTCGGCAAATTGTGCTGCTCTGGATCCCGGCTTTCTCCGGGGTGACGAATTTAGCTGGGAGTGAAGGACTGACAGATGACCGTGTTGCAGCAGGTTGAGCTTGGCTCGGAATACCTGCAGGAAAATGAAGAGCTGATCTGCCAAAGGATTGCCGCCCGCAAGAAAGAGCTGGGTGGCAATCTTTTGATTTTGGGGCATCACTACCAGCAGGAGGCGACCTTTCAGTTCGCCGACCTGACCGGGGATTCCCTCAAGCTTGCCCGTAATGCCGCCGAGGCCAAGGATCGGAAGTATATCGTCTTCTGCGGCGTTCATTTCATGGCGGAATCCGCCGACATCCTGACCTCGGCGGACCAGGTGGTCATCCTGCCCGATCTGCGGGCCGGCTGTCCCATGGCCGACATGGCCGGCAGCGAAGAGGTGGCCTGGGCCTGGGAGGATCTGGCCAAGGTGACCACCGGGCGGGTTATCCCCGTGACCTATGTGAATTCCTCTGCCCTGCTCAAGGCCTTTGTCGGCAGGCACGGCGGCTCGGTCTGCACCTCTTCCAATGCCGAGCGGGTGCTGACCTGGGCCCTGGCCCAGGGCGACAAGGTTTTCTTCTTCCCGGACGAGCATCTGGGCCGTAATTCCGCCAGCGCTCTGGGTATTGCCGCAGACGAGGTGGTGCTGTGGCAGCGCGGCAAGCCGTTGGGCGGCAATACCCCGGCCCGGTTGCAGAAAGCAAAGGTGATCCTCTGGGACGGCTACTGCACGGTGCATATGCAGTTCACCGCCGCCCATGTGGCCGTCTGGCGGGCGCGCGACCCCGAGGTGCGGATCATCGTCCATCCGGAGTGCCGGCACGAGGTGGTGAGCCGGGCCGACCAGTACGGCTCCACCGAGGCGATTATCACGGCGGTGCGCGACTCCCAGCCGGGCAGCAAATGGGCCATCGGCACCGAGGTTAATCTGGTGAACCGGCTCAAGCGCCAGTACCCGGACCGGGAGATCCATTCGCTCTCGCCCTTTCAGTGCCTGTGCTCCACCATGTACCGGATCAAGCCCGGCTACCTGTTGTGGGTGCTTGACAACCTGGCCCAGGGGCGGGTGGTCAACCGGATCACCGTGGCGCCCGAGGTGGCGGCCGAGGCCAAACTCTCCCTGGATAGAATGCTGCGGATCTAACCCCCATGCAAAACATCTACTTCGACAACAACGCAACCACCCCGCTGGACCCGGCGGTGCGGGAGGCCATGGCCCCATATCTGGCCGAATGGTTCGGCAATCCGGCAAGCTCCCACCGTTTCGGCGAGGCTGCCCGGCGGGGCCTGGAGCTGGCCCGGGAGCAGGTGGCCGGACTGCTCGGCTGCCATCCGGGGCGGATTGTTTGTAACAGCGGCGGCACCGAAGGCAACAACACCGCCATCCTCAGCGCGGTCTGGGGTAATCCCGGCAAGAAGCACATCATCTCCTCGCAGGTCGAGCACGGCTCGGTTCTGGCGCCCTTGGAGTTTCTCGCGGCCCAGGGCTACGAGGTGGAGCTGCTGGGGGTGGACGAAAACGGCGGCCTTGATCTGGAGGCGCTCAAAGGCGCGATCCGGGTAGACACCGCCCTGGTCTCCCTCATGGGGGCGAACAACGAAACCGGGGTGATCTGGCCCATTGCCGAGATCGCCGCCATCTGCCGGGAGCGGGAGGTGCTGTTCCACTGTGACGCCATCCAGCTGGCGGGCAAGGCGGTCCTTTCGGCGGAAGCGCTGGGGGTGGATTATCTCACCATCGCCGGGCACAAGCTGCACGGGCCAAAAGGGGCAGGGGCGCTCTATGTGGGCCGCACCGCGCCGTTCACCCCGCTGATCATGGGTTCCGGCCAGGAAAATGGCCGGAGGGCCGGCACCGAAAATGTGCCCGGCCTCGTTGGTCTTGGCCAGGCCTGTGCCCTGGCCATGGGTATGGACGCGGCTCTGCATCAACGGCTGGCCGCCCTGCGGGATAGCCTTGAGGCGGGGATTGTCGCCGCGATTCCCGGGGTGCGGGTGAATGGCGCGGCCTCACCCCGGCTGGTCAACACCATCAACGTCAGTTTCAGGCATGCGGCCTCGGCCGGACTTATCCAGGATCTCGATGCGGGCGGCATTGCCGTCTCGGCCCATGCCGCCTGCGAGAGCGGCGATCTGGACCCCTCACATGTGCTGCGGGCTATGCGGGTGCCGGAACCTTTCCTGCACGGGACCCTGCGTCTCAGTCTCAGTCGTTACAATACCGCGGAAGAGGTTGCGGCCCTGTTGGCTCTTTTGCCGAAAGCGGTTGCCAGATCCAGGCAGGGTTTCGCCCTGTAGGGCAAGCCCCCCGGAAAACAGAAAGGAAAGGGAGTATGTGCGGAATAGTCGGTTATGTGGGGCAGCGTCATGTTCTGCCCATTCTTCTCGAAGGATTGAAGCGCCTGGAATACCGGGGCTATGATTCGGCCGGGGTGGTGTATGTCCACGGCGGCAAGCTCCAGAAGCACCGGGCCGCCGGCAAGCTCGGCAAGCTCGAAGAACTGCTTGAGACGGTGCGGGACCGCGACAGCCATATCGGCCTGGGTCATACCCGCTGGGCAACGCACGGCGCGCCTTCCGAGCTCAATGCCCACCCTCACTGCGATTGCAGCGGCGACCTGGTTGTGGTTCATAACGGGATCATCGAGAATTACCATACCCTCCGGGAAGAGCTGAAGGGACGCGGGCATGTCTTTTGTTCGGAAACCGACACCGAGGTTCTGGCCCATCTCATTGAAGAACAGCTCTCCGGCGATCTGGTCAAGGCGGTGCGCCAGGCCCTGAAAAAGGTCGAAGGCTCCTACGCCATCGGGGTTTTATGGGCCGGCCAGCCGGACAGGCTGGTGGCGGTGAGAAATCAGAGCCCCCTGGTCCTGGGGATTGCCGAGGGGGGCGGCTGCCTGCTGGCCTCGGATATCCCCGCCCTGCTCCCCTACACCAACCAGGTGGTTTTTTTGGAGGACGGGGAGCTTGCCGTCCTGAAAAAAGGGGAATGGCAGGTCTTGAGCCTGGCCAATGGCCGAAAGCAGGCCAAGGAGATCAAGACCATCCAGTGGAACGCGGCCATGGCCGAGAAGGGCGGGTACCGGCATTTCATGCTCAAGGAGATCTTCGAGCAGCCCCAGGCCATTCTCAACACCTTCCGGGGGCGGCTCGATCCGGAAACCGGCAGGGTAAAGCTGCCGGAAATGGATTTAAGCGCCGCGGAATTGAAAAAAATCAGCCGCATCTCCCTGGTGGCTTGCGGCACCTCCTGGCATGCGGCCCTGGTGGCCAAATACTGGCTGGAAAAATGGGTGTCCATCCCGGTGGAGGTGGATATTGCCTCGGAGTTCCGCTACCGCCGGTTGCTGCTTGACGAAACCGTGATGGTGGTGCCTATTTCCCAGTCCGGGGAAACGGCCGACACCCTGGCGGGCCTCAGGCTGGCCAAAAAAATGGGCGCCAAGGTCATCGCCATCTGCAACGTGCTGGGCAGCACCATCACCCGGGAAGCCCACGGCACGATTTACACCCATGCCGGGCCGGAGATCGGGGTGGCCTCCACCAAGGCCTTCACCTGCCAGCTCACGGCCCTGCTGCTGCTCACCCTCTTTTTGGGCGAGATCCGCAAGGCCATGACCGCCAAGGACCGCAAGGGGATCGGCCAGGCCCTCCTCGATCTGCCCGGTCTCATGGAGCAGGAACTGCCCCGGTTGCAGGAGGAAACGGCCCGCATTGCCGAGGGTTTTGCCCACAGCCGGGATTTCCTCTACCTGGGGAGGGGGAGCAATTTCCCCATTGCCCTGGAAGGGGCCTTGAAGCTCAAGGAGATATCCTATATCCACGCCGAAGGCTATGCGGCCGGGGAACTCAAGCATGGTCCCATCGCGCTCATCGACCGGGATATGCCGGTTCTGGCCCTGGCCCCCAGGGACAGCGTCTATGAAAAAGTCATTTCCAACGTGGAAGAGGTCAAGGCCCGGAGCGGCAGGATCATTCTCGTTGCCAATGCGGGCGACAAAAACTGCAAGCGCATCGCCGAGCAGGTGATCACGGTGCCGGTCTGCCACGAGGAGTTGAATCCGATCCTCTTTGTTCTGCCCCTGCAGCTGCTGGCCTATGAGATCGCCGTTCTGCGCGGCTGCGATGTGGATCAGCCGCGCAACCTGGCCAAGAGCGTCACTGTGGAATAGGCGGTTAGTCCCTCTCCTCGCAACTGTTCGCGGAAAATAAAGTTGGAAAACAGAAAATAAAATTGGGAAATGAAAAATATAGTTGGGAAATAGAGAATATAGTTTGGACATTGAAGGCGGATAGGGAGAGCCCCACGCGCTTCCGCCAACCGCCCGTTTAAGGCAGGAGGGTGCCTGTTTGAGACCTCTGGGGAAGACAATTTTCGAGTGCCATTTCCCAACTTTATTTTTCACAGACAATAACGCACGAGGGACTTTACATTACCAGTAATACCATCTATAGTGCTATTGATAGTGAATTATGTGTGCTGTGGAGAATACCAAGGAGGGATTGCCATGCCGAACGTATCTGCCAATGACCTGAAGACAAAAGGTGTTTCCGCCATTGAGGCCGTCCTTGCTCACCAGCCGGAAGCGGTTATCTCCGTGCGCGGTAAGGAGCGATTCGTGGTGATGGACATGGAGCATTACCACTACCTAAGGGAGTGCGAGCTGGAATCCGCCCTGACCCAAACCCGCGCCGACCTCGCCGCAGGCCGTTTTGTCAAGGAAAGCGCCGAAGACCATCTGGCCCGTTTGCAGCGTGCTTCATGAACTGGTCGTTGGTTTTTAGCGAGCAGTACGAAAAACGCGCCCTGCGATTTTTGAAGCGCCATCCCGAGCTGGAAAAACAGTACCTAAAAACACTGCAACTGATGGAAGCCAACCCGTTTCATCCCTCACTCCGCCTTCATCCTCTCTCCGGGCGTCTTTCAGGCTTGTATTCAGTTTCCATCAACCTCTCGTATCGCATCACCCTTGAGTTTCTGATTCAGGAACAGGAGATCATCCCAGTAAACGTGGGCGATCACGATTCAGTGTACTGAGAGATTGAAGGGATCATGATTTCCCAACTTTATTTTTCACAGACAGCAACCCCTGCCTCTGAGGCCGAAAAAGAATCTGAGCCCCTTGCGCACGGGCTCGGAAAATATCTTTTTGGAAAAAACCGCGCCTGCCACCCTTTTGTTGATCTCGCCCAAGGTGGGGTAGGGATGGATGGCCGAGGCAATTCTTGACAGCCCCACCCCGCCGTTCATGATTGCCACCCATTCGCTCAGGAGCTCTCCGGCCTGGGGGCCGAGAATCTGAACGCCAAGGGGTTTTCCCCTGCGGTCGAGGAGCAGCTTGATCCTCCCGATGCTTTCTCCCTCGGCCAACCCCCGGTCGTTGCTGGTGAACTCCTCGCTCCACACCGTATAGTCGATTCCGGCTTTCCTGGCCCTTTTTTCGTTCAGGCCGATGCTGGCCAGGGCCGGATGGGTATAGGTGCACCAGGGCACCAGGGTGTAATCGGCTTTTTTCGGCAGATGAAAAACAGCATTGCGTAACACCACCCCGCCTTCATACCCGGCGACATGGGTGAACCGATAGCCGCCGGTGACGTCCCCCGCAGCATAGATGTGTCGGTGTCTGGTCCGCAGATAGCTGTTTACCGTGATCCCTGTGTGATCGAAAGGAATATCGATTTTTTCAAGGCCAAGGCCCGCCACGTTGGGGGCGCGGCCAAGGGCGACCAGGATCGTCTCGGCCTTGAGGTTAGTGGTCTCACCCGCCGCATTTTTCACCACCACCTCCCGCTCGCGGCCCAGGTCACGGACCCGGACCACCGCAGTGTTCAGCAGAAAGGTTACGCCTTCCGCCTCCAGCGTCTGCTGGACGATATCGGCCAGATCCCGGTCTTCCTTGCTCAGGATCTGGCCGCTGCGCTGGATCACCGTCACCCGGGCGCCGAGTCGGCAGAAGGCTTGCGCCATTTCAACACCAATGGGACCTGCGCCGAGAATGATCATCGAGCCGGGAAGCGTGTCCAGGGAGAAGAGGTCGCGGTTGGTCAGATAGGGTGTTGTGGCAAGGCCCTCGATTGGTGGGATGTC
>JAJZSH010000124.1 GCA_021822005.1 Deltaproteobacteria bacterium
CCTTCTTTTTATTATGTGTTTGCGCAATTGCTTAATTAGTTTGACAAAAAAATATCCGGTTCTTAAAAAGATAGGACGTCGTCCGCTTTCATGACAAGCTTATTCAGAGTTCCAGCGGGGACTACCGTAACTCCATCAATTAACCCTTCCTCCAGGTTAATGCCATGCATTTGCGCACTCTCCTCACATACAAAAAATGAGACGCCCACTTTCCTTGCTTGCTCAATTGCAGATACCAGTGACCCGAAAGGCAGGGGCAACGTAATTTTGTCAGCCTCGCCCCTTTTGGCAATGGTGACGCCCTTTATCCCAAAGAAAATGGAAGCTTCCATTCCCATTTCCTTGATGGCACTGGTACCAAGGATAAAAGGTGCGTATGTACGCTCTGGCATTTCCACACCGCTAGTTTGAATGTAGAGTATGTTTTTTTTGTGATCCATATAAGTATCTCCTTTTATTACATTATTAAATTAAAACAGGCCCGTTACAGTGAACAAATCTCCAGCGCCCTTAATATTTACCGCCTCCTTTTCATTGTGTGTTTGCGCAATTACTTAACTAGTTTGGCAAAAAAAACTACTTTTCTTTTTCTATTTCGCTGACTCTGCCTCGCACTATGTTGAGCTCTTTCTGCAACTCAATTTCATATTTTTTTAGTGCCTCTAAGCTGGCCTTACCCAGTTCCTTTTCTTTAAACCTACCCGAGCCTTGGCACCCACATGTACAAACTTCATTCAATATTTCTCGGCAGCCCTCCATGGCTTCTTCATTTATAGAATACGGTATCCAATACCCCTGCCTTTCACTTCGCACTAGCCCTGCTTGTTTTAATATCTTAAGATGTTGTGAAACTGCGGGAAGGGTTATGCCTAGTCTGTTTGAAATTTCTTTTACCCCTAACGCCCCGTTGGCTTTAAGAAGTTCAATAATTTTCACTCGTGTTTCCACGCTGAGGACCTTAAATATTTCGGCTGGCTCAATAATCATATTGATAACCTATTAAGTAGTTGCATGATGGCTTAACTGTAAAAAGCGGGATGTATCTTGTCAACTCTTTTTTGGGGGAGTTGAACAAAAAAAAGATAACAAGCGCATCAACGCAGACGGCGGGGAAGCGCTGTTTTTCAATACAAGTTCAGTGGCGCCGCTGGTTATGCTTGCCGAGTTCCGGGGACAGGATACGGAACTGTTGCCCCATAGTGGAATTTGGTTCGGAATCTGCTGTGCTTCATACACCAGATTTAGCAATAGCCCTTGCAAATGGCGGCAATTAAAACAGGCTGGCAATATCTCGATAACCACTGAGAACTCGAACGATCTCCAATGTGGCAGGGTTTATGCGGTAAAAGATAGTATATTTCTTGACAGGCAAAGAGCGGAGACCTGGGATCAGTTCATCCCTCTCCCTGCCAATCTCTGGCGAATCGCAGAGAGACGCACATTTTTCATGGAGAAAGGCGATAAAGTGATCGGCAGCCTGTGGGGAATCACTGGCAATGTAAAGCCAGATATCAACCAGGTCTTCTTGTGCCTGGTCGGCAAGGATAAGGCTGTGCGACATCATGCCCCCAGTCTTTCGCGGCCTTTTTGTTTGATATCGTCCACCGTTGCGGCGTCAAAAGGGCGGGATTTCCCGGCATCCAACTGTCTGATACCAATCATGAGTTCCTGTCGCAGATCGGCGGCCATTGCCAAACGCTGTTCTTCAAGACGCTGCAATGTACGCAAACCGTCACGAACCACCTCGCTTGAAGACTTGTAAGCCCCGGATTTTATCCGGGCGGCCACCCAGTTGTTCATTTCTGGGGGTAGTGAGATGTGCATGGCGCCAACTCCTCTGTGATTTGATCGTTTATTGTAACTATCCAGCAACACCGCATCTGCGTTGTTATCAGCCTGCTCATGGGCACCAGCACACTTCGCCGGCTTCTGCCTAGCAGCTACGGCACTGCTGGATAGTTACGGTTTGGGTTGTTTTTGTTCATTTCCGGCCTTGAGCTGGATAGTTACCGTTTATTCAACTTTGCAGGCATCGAGATGTAATGTAACTAATTACAAGAACGAGGTCAATCGAGGATGAGGCCTTGGGCGGGACGCTCCTAAGAAATTAGGTGACGCCGGGGTGACCTCGGATAGTCTCGATCTCCCCGGATATTGCGCTCAAATCCTGCACGCCTACGTCTCGATTCCTCGCTCCCGTTCTCGGCTCACAAGCAGCCGGGAAAATCCCGGTGCGTTTTTTCCGGTCCCCCAGCAAGTATTGACAGCGGTATAAACTTATTGCATAATATAATTAATAAATGCATGAGGTGAATTATGCCCGGAGTCAAGACCGCAATCTCCCTGGATGAAAAATTATTCGACAAGGTCAACAAGCTTGCGAACGAATTGCATGTTTCCCGCAGCCGGCTGTTTACCCTCGCGGTGAAGGATTATTTGCAAAAACAAGAAAATCAAACCCTGCTTGCCCAACTCAATGATGCATATGCCGACCACCCGGATGAGGAAGAACGAAAAATTTCTGCATCCATGAAATCCAAACACGGCAAAATCATGGAGCAAGAGCCGTGGTAATCGAGCAAGGTACAATCTATTGGGTTGATCTTGGCGAACCCTCCGGGTCTGGGCCAGGCTATCGTCATCCTCATATCGTTATCCAGAATAATTTGTTTAACGCGAGCAAAATCAATACGGTGGTCGTTTGCGCCCTTACCTCAAACATCAAACGAGCTCTGGCGCCGGGCAATGTTTTACTGAATGAAGGGGAAGCCAACCTTCCCAAGAAAAGTGTCGTGAATATTTCTCAAATGTACACGGTCAACAAAGGCGACTTGGCTGAAAAAATCGGCAAGGTATCGGAAAGAAGATTCAGCGAAATTCTTGAAGGCATAAAGCTGCTCACCGAGCCGCGAGAAGTGTAACCCTATTTAAGGTGAGGCAACCCATGGCATTCAACGATATCGAACGGAAACGCTGTGAGCGAGACCTTGAGAAGTTCACCCAGAAAATATGAACAACACGCCGTACCAGCCACCCTACACCATCACCCCGGAGATATTGAATCGGGGCGCCGCAGTCAGCGAGGCCGTCACCCGGCCATCCTACACAAGCGGGAAAGAACCGTCGCGGCCGGCGACTACCCAAGAAACTACCCAAGAAAAAATTCTTGCATGCATCCGGGCGGAACCCGCCATAACGGGAAAACAGATGGCTCTCAAAATCGGCATCACCGAGGACGGGATCAAGTACCATTTGGCAAAACTCAAGAAAGCAGGAATTATCCGTCACCTCGGCCCAACAAGGTCCGGCCACCGGGAGGTGCTCGGATGAAAGTGAACAACCGAGGAAAACGTCTGGCCGCCGGGGGCTACCGGGTCAACAGTTACCAGGCCACCCAGTTCCGCATCTGGGCCTATCTCAAAAAATCGGAGACTGTCTGATGCCGAACCAAATCCTCAACTACCGAGGATTTCTCGGTAGTTCAAATCGAAGGGCAACGGCAGGTTTTCCACCGTTTCAAACATTATAATCTGGAGCTACCATCCTGACAGCGATTTTGATCGACAAGGCAATATGTGCAAATTTTGCACAAGTTCAAATCAAGGAAAGATAAGCCATGACCACCAATTCATTAAACGAACAGCTCGGCACCACCGAGATTCTCTGGCAACTGACCGATCTCTACCAGGACGTTGATGACCCCAAGGTCGAAACCGACATCGCCTGGTGCGAGCAGGAGGCCAAGGGTATCAAGGAACAGTTCGCGACCAAGGTCGCAAGCCTTGACGCTGGCCAGCTTCTCGCCCTGGTCTCGCGTCTGGAAACGCTCGAAACCCTGATGGGCAGGATTGCCACCTTTGCCTTTCTCAACTTCACCACCCAGATCCAGAACGCCCCTGCCGGAGCCTTTTTGCAGAAGATCAAGGAGGCGTCCAGCCGGATTAACAGGGAGACCGTGTTCTTTGAGCTGGAATGGAGCAAGGTGGAGGACACCCCGGCCAATGCCCTGCTGGCCAGTGAGACCCTGAATCACTACCGCCATCACCTTGCGAGCATGCGGCGCTATGCCAGGCATCTTCTGTCCATGGCCGAGGAAACCCTGCTCATCGAAAAGGCCCCGGTGGGCCGCTCCTCCTGGACCAACCTCTTTGAAAAGGTCATGGGAAATCTCAAGTTCGGGGAAAGGCAGCGGAGCGAAGAGGAGGTGCTGACCGACCTCTACAGCCCGGAGCGCGCGGTCCGGAGCCAGGCGGCCGATGATCTCACTGCGGGGCTCACCAGCCAGCTCCACGTTCTGACCCATATCTTCAACACCCTGCTGGCGGAGAAGATGATCGACGACCGGCTCCGCAAGTACGAATCCTGGGTCAGCTCCATGAACCTGTACAACGAGCTGGAGGACCGGACGGTGGAGGTGTTGGTAGGCGCGGTCACCAGCCGCTACGATATTGTCCAGCGCTACTACCGGCTCAAGAAGGAGATTATCGGGCTCGACGAGCTGTGCGACTATGACCGCTACGCCCCCCTTCCCCACCTGCCCACAACCCTGGTGGATTGGAAGACCAGCAAGGAGATGGTCCTTACCGCCTTCCACGACTTTGCCCCGGAGATGGGGGAAATAGCCGCCCAGTTCTTTGACAAGCGCTGGATCCACGCCCCGATCCTCGAAGGCAAACGGGGCGGAGCCTTTGCCCACCCCTGCGTGCCCGAGGTGCACCCCTATGTGATGGTGAACTACACCGGCAGCCTGCGCGACATCTCCACCATGGCCCACGAGCTGGGGCACGGGGTGCACCAGTACCTGGCCGCCAGGAACGGCTATTACAACTCCTCCACCACCCTGGTCCTGGCCGAGACCGCCTCGGTGTTCGCCGAGCTGCTCCTGTTCAACTCCCAGGTCAGGCTCCTCACCAACCCGGAGGAACGGCGGGCCTTTATCTGCCAGAAGCTCGAATCCATCTTCGCCACGGTCTTCCGCCAGGTCTCCATGAACCGCTTCGAGCACGCGGTGCACAACGCGAGAAGAGAGAGCGGCGAGCTCTCCCCGGAGCAACTGGCCGGCCACTGGCTCACCACCCAGCGGGCCATGTTCGCCGATTCGGTCACCCTGCGGGAGGACTACGGGATCTGGTGGTCGTACATCCCCCATTTTCTGAGCACCCCGGGTTATGTGTATTCCTATGCCTTTGGCGAGCTGCTGGTTCTGGCCCTCTACAACCTCTACAAGGAAGACGGGGCCGCCTTTGTCCCCAAATACCTCGAGCTGCTGCGCGCCGGAGGCAGCAATACCCCGGCCGAGCTGCTCAAGCCCTTTGGCGTCGATCTGGACGACCCGGCCTTCTGGTTGGGCGGGCTCACCACCATTGACGGGATGCTGAAGATGGTGGAATAATGACCATGCGCAAGAAATCAGCCAGCGGTTCCGGCCTGGTCTACTCCACGGAACATGGCAGAACATGCCCGAAGTGCGAAAAGTCCCTGGCACAGTGCAGCTGCGGACAAAAAAAGCCCACACCAAAGGGCGACTCCATCGTCCGGGTCTCGCGGGAAACCAAGGGCCGCAAGGGCAGCGGCGTGACCCTGATCACCGGTCTGCCCCTGGCCGAACCGGAGCTGGCCGCCCTTGCCAGACAGCTCAAGCAGCGCTGCGGCAGCGGCGGCACCGTGAAAAACGGGGTTATCGAGGTTCAGGGCGACCACCGGGAGGTGGTGCTTGCGGAACTCATCCGGCTCGGCTACCAGGCAAAAAAGGCCGGCGGCTGATGGAGGTTTCCCAGTCCGCCTGGTTTGTCTATCTGGTCCGGTGCCACGACACCACCCTCTACTGCGGGATCGCCAAAAACCTGGCAAGGCGGCTGGCAGAGCACAACTCTGCGGACAAGGGGGCAAAATACACCAGAGGGCGGCGACCGGTGCAGCTGGTCTACGCTGAAGAAGTCTCCTCCAGGGCCAAAGCAACCCAACGGGAAGGCCAGATCAAAAAGCTGACCCGGACACAAAAAATGATGCTCGTACAGACCGCCACTGCCAGATAAGAGCATAAGCCAAACGCGGAACGCCATACCCCGGAGGAATCCATGAAAATATTCATCGCGGGCGGCACGGGTTTTATCGGACAGGCTCTCATCAAAAAACTTCTCCTGACCGGCCATGCAGTAACCGCTCTGGCCAGAAACCCGGACAAACTCGGCGATCTCTCCCAGCAACTTCGCCTGGTTCCCGGTTCGCCGCTTATTTCCGGCCCCTGGCAGCAGGATCTGGCCGGCCATGAGATAATCATCAACCTTACCGGCGCAAACATCTTCACCCGTTGGACGCCGGCGGCAAAAAAAATGATCCTGCACAGCCGGGTTGCTTCGACCAGAAACATTGTCGAGGCCATCCCGGCCAAAGTCCCCTCCCCCGTCACCCTGATCAATGCCAGCGCCTCTGGCTACTATGGCTTTTGCCAGGATGAGAAAAAATATGAGGCAGACCCGCCCGGCGCGGATTTCCTGGCCTCGGTTTGCCAGGCTTGGGAGAATGAGGCGCAACGGGCCCGGGGTACAGCCAGGGTTGTTCTGATACGGACCGGTATCGTGCTGGGCAAAAACGGCGGGGCGCTTGCCGCCATGCTGCCCGCTTTCCGCCTCGGGATCGGGGGGAGACTCGGGCATGGTCAACAGTGGTTTCCCTGGATTCACCTGAACGATCTGACCAACGCCATCATTTTTCTCATGGAAAACAAGGAGATTCACGGCCCGGTGAATTTGAGCGCCCCCAGACCTGTCCGCAACGGGGATTTTACCAGATGCCTGGGGCAGACCCTCCACAGACCGACTTTCCTGACAGTGCCGCGGTTCGCGGTTCGCTTGGCTTTGGGGGAACTGAGTTCGGTGGTGCTTGAGGGATGCAGGATGATGCCGGGCGTGCTGCTGGAAAACGGTTTCACCTTCCGCTTCACCGAAGTACAGCCCGCCATTGAGGATATTGTCGGGAAAGGTTGAAGGAAACTTCTTCCGTCACCGTCCTGCAAGGTTTTATTGGCAATCGGGGGGATAAAAAAACCGCAGTTATTCCAGCCCCCTTCTTTCACCTTTTGCCTTTCCCCTGCTCATTTACTGGCCAGATTGGCCTCCAGCACAAAGGTGCCGCAGTCTGCCTGAAACGGGATAACGATGATCGGCACGTTGGAGTGATGATGGATTTCCACGCCCTTGCCGGTGACCATGGTCGGGGTGGCCAGGTTGAAACTCAGGCCCAGCTTGCCGAACCCCGCCTTGGCGCCACCGCAGATCATGTTGGTGATCTCACCCACCGCATCGACAATGTCATTGTCAATGGTGGCCTTGGGCTCTTCCATGAGCATTCTGGAGACGATCTGCAGGATGCAGGCGGCCGGGAAGCTGATGGTCATGCTGCCCTCAACGGTCTCGGAGGCCATGCCGATAATGCCGGTCACATCGCCATAGGTACTCACGCCTTCCTTGAGGTATGGCTTCTGCCCGACCAGCTTGGTCTGGGCCATGGTCTCCAGAACATTTCTGGTGGCGTGCACGAAAGGATTCAGATATTCAGCCTTCATAAGTCCCCTGTCAAGTATCGTTCAAACATCCGGCAAAAAAACCGGCGCGTAATTTCCAGGCCCGCTGACCGCCCTTTGACACAGACACAGGGCCATCTCTTCAACATCCTACACCATTATTAGGCGTGCTCCTAAAAAAAATCGAGAAAAACGAACCTATTGCAAAACTCCGATCTTGCCGGGCAAAAATCGTTGGAAGATGGCTAAGCAGGTAAGCGAGCTTGCGACGCCATCACCGTTCGGACATCGAACGGATGGTAAGAGCCAAGGCGAAAAACGGCGCCAGAAACAGGGTGAGAACAACCATGCAGCCCTTCTGCATCTGGGGATCTTTTACCAGACGGACAATATCCTGGCCGAGCATGCCTGGAAGCACAATGGTGATGAGCGGCAGAGACAGAAAGGCGAGCACGCTGAGCACCAGCTCCGCGAACATCAGCTTTTTGAGAAACGTCGCCAGGGTGTCCAGGGCAAGTTTCACCTTCAGCATGCGTTCGACCAAGCCCGTCAGGAGCTCAACCTGGGCCTGGCCTGTCTGCAGGCGCGCCCTGGCCTTTGCCAGACTCTCGCCGGCAATGCTTCTGGCTTCGACAAACTTTCTTTTGCCGGCAAAAAGAAAACTCTTAAAATCCCGAAAAAAGGACTGATAGGGATATTCCTGCCAGAAGGCGTTGTAATCCGCCCAGGCCATAGATCG
>JAJZSH010000125.1 GCA_021822005.1 Deltaproteobacteria bacterium
GGAGGAGGTCGCCCCGGCCATCGCCAAGCTCCATGCCTTGGGGGCCGAGGCCATCGATCTGAACCTGGGTTGCCCGGCGCCCACTGTCCGCCGCATGGGAGCGGGCAGCCGCCTCATGGAGGAGCCCGCCACGGTGCAGGCCCTGGTGGCGGCGGCGAGAAAGCAGACCGACCTGCCCCTTACCGCCAAGATCCGTTTGGGCGAGACCCTGGATGAGGAAAAGCTGCGCGATTTCTGCCGGATGCTGGAGGGCGAGGGAATCGAGTTGCTTTCCGTGCATGCCCGGCTGCGGGGCGAGCCCTTCGTGCGCAAGCCGCGCTGGCCGTGGGTCGGCAAGGTCAAAGGCTGGGTGAGCATCCCGGTGGTGGCCAACGGCGGGATCTTCTCGCTGGAGGACGCCAAAAACTGCCTGGCCCAATCAGGAGCGGACGGCCTCATGATCGGCCGGGGTGCGGCGATCCGGCCCTGGATCTTCGCCGAGCTGGCCCATGGGCTGTACCACCTTGGCCCGGAGGTTGGAGCGGTGAACAAGCCGGCCCTCTTTCTGCGCTTCATCGAGTTGCTTGAGGAAAGCTTCCTGCCGGAGCGGCGGCTGGGCCGCCTCAAGGAATTCAGCCATTATTTCGCCAAGAATTATCCCTTCGGCCATAGCCTCGCCTCGGCCATTCAATCCAGCGCTTCCGTTGCCGAAGCCAGGGAACGGGCTTGCGGTTTTTTTGCCAAGAATGAGGCCGCCGTCGAGGATCGCTGAGCGGAGAGCTGCGCGAAGATCTGCATTTTCATGTCGAGGAGACCGTCCGGCTGGCTTGATACATCCCTTCCTCTCCGTGGCTGTTTTTTCTGGACAAGCTGTCTATCACTAAGATACGCTCCAAAATCATGCAGCGTGGTCCTGGATAATACTCCGGCTAGATTATCTCGCGCTAGATAATGATAAATATTTATTCTTATCCGTTTGCTGGTGCTAGATAATAGTAAATAAAGCTACATTTTCTTGCAGGCAAGATTGCCATGCGAGGGAGTGGGCCACAAAATCTCGCGCGAGATAATAATATAGTTCGGCCTAAATAATATCTTTCGGAAACAGGAGTAATATTATAAGCTAATGCCTTAGCTAACTTTGCCAGTATACTATATATGGTATTCTGCTGGCGAGTAAAACCAATATCTGGTGGGTTGACACCTGTCAACCTTAAGTGTATTTTGTGATAAGAACCAAGCCATATTACAGTCTGGCAAAAGTCAAAAAATTAGCTGCTTCTGGCCCTTGCACAATTAACGTCAAGGCGAGGGAGACAGCACGCAATGACTTTGGTTGGGATCAAAGAGATATAAAAGAAGCTATTTCAAAATTACAACATAAACATTTTCACAAATCGGACACAAAGTACGATAACCCAGGAGTTTATGTTGACTACTACAAAGCAGGCAATCTAATGGGCGAAAGAGTGTATATTCATTTTCGCATCGAAAATAATTGTTTGATTATTTGTAGTTTTAAGGAGATTTGACATGAAGTGTTATGCCTGTGGCAATGACTTTGTTGAGCATACAGGAAGTTTAGAGTTGCCAAGCAAAATCCTTGGATCATTTACAGTTAACAACGTTTCGTATTTTAAGTGTTCGCATTGCCAAGAAATAATGTTGCCTGATCATGCATGGCAGGTTGCGGATCAAGAAGAGAATATTCAAATTGAAAAATTTCTTAGCAATTTGCCCGTAAAAAATTTCATTGGTGCTTCCAAGGCAGCGAATATTCTCGAAATGTCAAGACAAGCTCTTCACAAACATCGTAGGATTAGAAGAGGTTTTATTTATTCAGTCTTGCACGAAGGGAAAATTCTCTATCATGCTGAATCAGTCAAAATGTTTAAAGAAACGGGTGATGGGCGATTTCCACTCAAAAAAGAAGTCACCAAAAAAGAGAAGGAATATCTAGTTGTAACCATTCCAATATATTCAGACCGGAATCGTTTCCATGATTATGGGGATAGGAAAGAACGTTCAGGTTGGACAACCCCATCCACAAACACATTATCTACCTTGACAGGACACGTATATGGCTAAGAAGAAAAAACCAGAAAAAGAAGTTGTAGAATTACATTTGGACAGCAGCATAAAGAATGTCTGGGTTGACAATCTACATCTAGCCGTCAGAGAAGATGGGGTCTGTTGTGTGCGGTTATCAACCAGCCTTCCAGAAGGTCATTTTGAGCAAATTCGTTTTATGACCAACAAAAGCCAATTGGAAGAATTTATAGAAACTCTCTGCACAACAACTAATTACTACCCGAGCAAAGAAACATCTAAAAAGAAAGAATAGAGAATGCCGAACAAGGCGCTTCACATTGACCGCAAGGGGCGCGGGCTTATAGCCTGTTGCCCCTTTTGTGTTTCCGGTGGTTGTTGTAAACGCATGAGCCTCCCTTGCGGCAAGTGAGCTTAACGTTGAGCCTGTAGAAAAACTCAACTCATTGTAATTTCGACTTTATTTCTCCGTGTAACCACTGTACAATGACTGCAATATCCCGGAACAAAACCGCTTAACTTCAGCACAAGGATATTGCATCATGGCCCGTTACAAACCTTACTCATACGCCCAGGGCAAGTTCATCCCCGTCCACTTCGCCAAGCAGATTCTGCCCGGCACCTTCGAGTACTCCCTGAACCACCTCATCGACCATGTGCTTGACCTGTCCCTGTTCGACGCCCGCTTCGGCAACGACCAGACCGGCGCCACGGCCTACGATCCCCGGATTCTTTTGAAAATCGTGCTCTACGCCTATTCGCGGGGCATTGTCTCCAGCCGGAAGATCGAGCAAGAAAGAGAGAGAAAGAGAGAGAAAGAGAGAGAAAGAGGAGAGAAAGAGGGTCAGAGGAGAGAAAGAGGGAGAGAAAGAGGGTCAGAGAGAAAGAGAGAAAGAGGGTCAGGCTTGACATTTTGACTTTTGGCTGATAAAGAGAGAAAGAGGGTCAGGCTTGACATTTTGACTTTTGGCTGATATGAACAAAGCATGGCTCGAAAACCACGCATTCACTATCCCGGCGCAGTGTACCACGTTATCCTGCGGGGCAACGGCGGGCAGGATATTTTTTTCACTAAGGCCGACCGGACGCGCTTTTATTTTCTTCTCCAGGAAGGTGCGGAAAAATACGGGCATCGTATTCACGCTTTTTGTCTGATGACCAACCATGTACATTTGGCAATCCAGGTCGGTGAGGTGCCGCTGTCCCGGATCATGCAGAATGTCGGTTTGCGTTATACCAGTTATCTGAACCGCAGGAAGAAAAGGACTGGCCATGTTTTTCAAGGTCGATACAAGGCGTTGTTAATCGATGCCGACAGTTACCTCTTGGAACTGGTCCGCTATATCCACTGCAACCCGGTCCGCGCAGGGCTTGTTCAAACTCCCGATCAATATCCATTGAGCAGCCACCGGGCTTACCTGGAATTGGAACCCATTACCTGGTTGACCACCGAATGGGTTTTGTTACAATTTGCTGAACCGGAGAAGAAGGCAAGGACTCTGTACACGAATTTTATTTTGGCTGGTATTCATGAAGAGCACCGGGTAGATTTTCACAGGGGCTCGTTTGAAGGACGCATTCTTGGGGATGACAGCTTCAGTGAAAAATCCCTCGCCAGGGCTGAAGAAAAATTTCAGCGCCGCCTGAGTGTAGAACAGATTGTGGCCGCTGTGTGTGAGGGATATGGCATCGAGCCGGAACTGCTTGCCGAGCCGGGCAAAAGACAACCGGCAGCGATCGGCAGGGCTGTTGCCGCATATCTGGTTCAGGATGCGGAAAATCTCACCTTAACGGAGTTGAGTGATTATGTCCGGCGGGATATAGCCGCTTTAAGCCGGGCAGCCGAAAGGCTCCGTGCCCGCGCAACATCGGATTCCGGCTTGGCGATAAGGATAGCTACAGTTCGTCAACAACTCGAGCAAATATCAAAATGTCAAGCCTGACCCTTTTGTTTCTGTTCGTCAACAACTCGAGCAAATATCAAAATGTCAAGCCTGACCCTTTTGTTTCTTTCTTTTGTTTCTTTTGTTCTTTTGTTCCTTCTTTTGTTCCTTTTGTTCCCTTTTGTTCCTTTTGTTCTTTCAGGCAGGATGCAAATCAGCACGACCAAGGGATCACTGCGCCCTGAATTGAGAAAGAACGGCTCGACGAACTGAAATCACCTTCCGGATGGCCGGTAGCGAGGAACCTCCCGGCTGCTGGCATTCCTCGTCACAGCAAAACGGGGGTTTCCGGATGGACACTAATTGCCCTGATTCTTCAACCGAAACTCTAACCTGCCCCGATACCCTTATACTTTCCGCACCGGTTAAAACGAATTCGCATGGAGATCCGGTTTCGATGACAACACCTCCCCCCAGGCCCTTGGCGATGATTCGCGAGTTCCATCTGGCCGACTGGTTTACGCTCGGGAACGCTGTCTGCGGTATAGGGGCGATATTCTCCACCATGACCTACCTGCAAACCGGCGAGATCAGGCACGTCTACTTTGCCTCTGCTCTGGTGTTCGCTGCCTTGATATTTGACATCCTGGATGGCCGTATCGCCAGATGGCGGCAAATGGCGTCAGTGATGGGTCGAGAACTCGACTCCCTGGCCGATGTTATTTCCTTCGGCGTCGCCCCGGCGATTATTGCTTACGGTTGCGGCATGCAGGGCCTGTACGACCGCATCGTCTTGGCCTACTTTGTCGCCTGCGGGGTCTCGCGCCTGGCCCGTTACAACGTGACTACCGAAACGCTGTCCGAGGGCGGCGACAAGGTGAAGTACTTTGAAGGAACACCTATCCCGACCTCCCTCCTCCTCGTCTTGCTGATGACTGTCGCAGCTTTGTTCGGCGCGGTCCACCAACATCTCTGGTTTGGTCAAGTCATGCTTGCCGGTTTCAAGCTCCATCCCCTCGTTCTGACCTTCGCCCTCTCGGGCTCGCTGATGATCAGCCGCATCCGCATTCCAAAGATATGAAGCGGGCAGCATGTTGCAGAGAGAGGGTTCGGGTTTGGATGTCTTGACAACTATGTCCCGCGGGGAACGATATCGCCAAGGTTTGTATCAAGCTTTCTTACCCGCGGGCTGGCCCCGCTTTATTCCGGGCAATCAGGTCTCCCTGTTGCATAACGGAGAGGCCTATTTCCCCGCCATCGAAGCGGCGTTCGACCGGGCAAGGCACGAAATTTATCTTGAAACCTATATTTACGAAGATGACGCCATCGGGCGGCGGATTGCGGAGGCTCTGCAACGGGCTGTCCAGCGCGGGGTAAAGGTCTGGCTGCTGATCGACGGCTACGGGTCCAGGGGCCTGCCGGGGAGCGTGCTGGAACGCCTGCGGGCGGGCGGCGTGAAGACGCTCATCTACCGGCCCCAGATATCCCCCTGGACGTTTCGGCGCAAGCGCCTGCGCCGGATGCACCGGAAAATCGCGGTCGTGGACCGGGAGATCGCCTTTGTCGGCGGGATCAATATTATTGATGACAGGGAACCGACGGGCGACATGCCCCCTCGCTACGACTATGCAGTAGCCGTGGAAGGGCCGCTGGTGGATGAGATCCGCCTTTCCGTCCAGCGGCTGTGGTCGGTGGTGGCATGGCATCATTTTCGCAAAGGGACGGTCCGGGGCGGGGCACTGCCTGTTTCAACCTCCGCCGGAGGGCAGATGAGCGCGGCATTCCTGGTGCGGGACAATATCCGCCATCGCCGGGACATTGAAGCGGCATATCTGCGGGCGATCGAACAGGCGGAATCAGAGATCATTATAGCCAATGCCTACTTTTTTCCGGGGCTTGATTTCAGGCATGTGCTTATCAAGGCGGCCGGGCGTGGCGTCCGGGTGGTTTTGCTGCTGCAGGGGAGGGTGGAATATCTTCTCCAGCATTATGCCACGCGGGCGCTCTATGGCAATTTCCTCGATGCCGGCATTGAAATTTATGAATACCGCAAGAGCTTCCTGCATGCCAAAGTGGCGGTGATCGACGGCCATTGGGCAACGGTGGGGTCTTCGAATATCGATCCGTTCAGTCTGCTGCTTTCACGCGAAGCGAATGTTGCCGTGGACAACGAAAAATTCGCCGCGACTCTGACCCAAAGCCTGAAACTGACCATGGAAACCGATGGCCAGCGGATTTTCAGGGAGAATTGGAAACAACAGCCCGTTTGGTTACGGTTCATGAGCTGGCTCAGTTATGGTTTGCTGCGCTTGATGATGGGAATCAGCGGGTATGCCCGTGAAAACAGCCGGGCAAGGATCGTGCGAACACCCGTCCAGGAGGAATGAGGGGAAAGACAAGGCAAGTGCGCGTTCCCGCGCGCGCCTGCCTTCATAACTCCGGCGCCGAGGCGCTCGCTTTGCTCCGGGCGCGATGGCAATTTCTCTTGCCGGGATGGGTATTTTCCCTTGGACAAAAGGGGGGGGAATGCTGTAGTTTGATGCAAACGTAATGCGGCCTGATTGTCTCGGGCTGTCGTCCTTGCCCCCTTTTTTGTTGTTCGCGTGGTGGAGTGAGAGGCGCAAGCCTCGCTTCCTTGAGCCGCCTCACGGCGATGGGTCGCGTTGCTCACGCTGAAAGTCATCCACCGTGGTTTTTTTCCTATTTTACGAGACCGGCGCCATTTCATGAAAACTACAAATCAAACCCATCGAACCAAGTTCATTTTTATCACCGGCGGCGTTCTCTCTTCCCTGGGAAAAGGGCTGGCCGCCGCTTCCATCGGCGCCCTTCTTGAGAGCCGCGGGTTGTCCATCACCTTTCAGAAGCTGGATCCGTACATCAATGTGGACCCCGGCACCATGAACCCCTTCCAGCACGGCGAGGTGTATGTCACCGATGACGGGGCGGAAACCGACCTTGATCTCGGCCATTACGAGCGGTATACCTCCGTAACCCTGGGGCAGCGCAACAACTACACCTCGGGCCGCATTTATCATTCGGTGATCAGCAAGGAGCGGCGCGGGGAGTACCTGGGCGGCACCGTGCAGGTGATCCCGCATATCACCGACGAAATCAAGGCGGCCATCCTGCAGTTTGAAGGCGAGGTGGACGTGGCCATCATCGAGATCGGCGGCACCATCGGCGATATCGAAGGGCTGCCTTTTCTGGAGGCGATCCGTCAGTTCCGCACCGATGTGGGCCGGGAGAACTCCCTGTATATCCATGTTACCTGGGTTCCCTACATCAAGACCGCAGGCGAGGTGAAAACCAAGCCCACCCAGCACAGCGTCAAGGAGCTGCGGGCCATCGGCATCCAGCCGGATATCCTGCTCTGCCGCACGGAAAGTCTGCTCAGCAATGAACTGAAAGCCAAGATCTCCCTGTTCTGCAACGTGGAGAAAGAGGCGGTGATCACGGCCCGTGATGTGGATAATATCTACGAGGTGCCGCTCTGCTTTCACGCCGAGGGACTCGACGACATCATCCTCAACAAGCTCAATATCTGGACCGGGGCGCCGCGCTTGGACGCCTGGCAGGAGCTGGTCGACAAGGTCAAGCATCCGAAACGCGAGGTGGAGATCGGCATCATCGGCAAATATGTCGATCTGACCGAGTCGTACAAGAGCCTGCACGAGGCCTTGGTGCACGGAGCCGTGGCCAATGAGGCCAAGGTGCGGCTCCGCTATGTGAGCGCCGAGGAGATCGAAGACAAGGGGGCCGACGATTTGCTGGCCGGGTGCCACGGGGTGCTGGTGCCGGGGGGCTTCGGCAGCCGTGGGGTGGCGGGCAAGATCCAGGCCGTGACCTTTGCCAGGGAGAAGAAGGTGCCCTATTTCGGCATCTGCCTCGGCATGCAGCTGGCGGTGATCGAATTCGCCAGACATATCGCCGGGATGAAAGACGCGGACAGCACCGAGTTCAACCAGTTCACCAAGCATCCGGTTATCTATTTCATCAAGGAGTGGTATGATTACCGCACCGGCAAAATCCAGATCCGGGACGAATCCACCGATCTGGGCGGCACCCTGCGGCTGGGGGCCTATCCCTGCAAGATGGCGCCGGGCACCTTTGCCCACCAGGCCTATGGCGCAGACCAGATTGAAGAGCGGCATCGGCACCGTTACGAATTCAACAACGCCTTCAAGGACGAGCTGGTGAAACATGGGCTCATCATCAGCGGCACCTCGCCGGACGAGAAGCTGG
>JAJZSH010000126.1 GCA_021822005.1 Deltaproteobacteria bacterium
TCCGATCTACAAAGATCTTGCCGTCCCCCGCCTTGCCGGTCTGGTTGGTTGCAATAATCGCCTGAACCACATCCTTGACCAGATCGTCCTTGACCACCACCGTCACCATGCGTTTCGGATAGAGCTGGCCTTTGGCGCCAAGCAGGGAAGCCGCTTCCTCATAGCCCTGTCGCGCACCCTCAAGAACCTTGGGATTGACAAACCCCTTGCCGCGGCCCTGGGCTTCGTGCACGAAAAAAGCGTCGATCCCGGCATCGGTCAGGGCCTGTTTGGTCTGGTTCATCATATTTATGCGCACGAGTGCGATCACCTCTTTCATACGGGCCCCCTTTCCGAGGCGAACTCGGTTTCCTTGACCCCGGAGCTGATGGTATAGGCCTCCTCCACCTCGCTCACAAAGATCTTGCCGTCACCGAAAGCGCCCTTGGTGCCGGACTTGGCCGTTTTCATGATGGTCTCAAGAACGAAATCCTTGTCCGCCGGGTTGATCACGCTCATGAGCATGACCTTGGGGATTTCATCGTAGGTGACATCACCGATTTTTATGCCGCGCTGCTTGCCCCGGCCGGCCACCGAGTACTTGGTCACCGAGGGAAAGCCCGCCTCCATAAGGGCTGCAAGGATCTTGTCCGCTTTCTCCGGCCTGACAATGGCTCTGATCATAGTCAACATGGTATTTTCTCCCGATTTGTTGTTATTCCTTGATATTCCGCAGGAGCGGCTTTAGCCGCGATTATCGCGCCTGAAGGCGCGCCTGCCATTGGGCTCCTAATTCATGAGCCCGTAGTCCATGAGCAGTTTTTCCAGCTGCTCCATTTCCAGCGGCTTGGGGATTACAAAATTCGTATTTTCGTCAATGGCCCTGGCCAACCCCCGGTAATGATCGGCCTGCGGCACTTCGGGGTTCCACTCAATGACGGTCTTGCGGTTGATCTCCGCCCGCTGCACATCGTTGTCCCTGGGCACGAAGTAGATCATCTGGGTGCCGAGCTTCTTGGCCAGCTCCTCGATCATCTCCTTTTCGTTGTCCACAGCCCGGGAGTTGCAGATCAGCCCGCCGAGACGGACGGAGCCGGATTGCGCGAACTTCATGATCCCCTTGCAGATGTTGTTGGCCGCATACATGGCCATCATCTCGCCGGAGCAGACGATGTAGATCTCTTCCGCCTTGCCGTCGCGGATGGGCATGGCAAAACCGCCGCAGACCACGTCGCCAAGAACATCGTAAAAGGCATAGTCGAGGCCTTCGCTCTCTTCATAGGCGCCGAGGGACTCCAGCATGTTGATGGAGGTGATGATGCCGCGGCCCGCACAACCAACGCCGGGCTCAGGTCCGCCTGATTCAACGCACCAGGTATCGCCATAGCCCTTTTTCCGGATGTTCACGAGCTCCACGTCCTCGCCTTCCTCGCGCAGGGTGTCGAGCACTGATTTCTGGGCGAGTCCGCCCAACAGCAAGCGGGTGGAGTCGGCCTTGGGATCGCAGCCCACGACCATGACCTTTCTGCCCATCTGAGCCAAGCCGGCCACGGTGTTCTGGGTGGTGGTGGACTTGCCTATTCCGCCTTTGCCGTAAATTGCAACCTTGCGCATCTCTGTTCCTCCTTGCTCTGTATTGAATATGGGGTTTCAAATTCCATTGGCTTGCGCTGCCGTCGGTTGCTGTTATCGCAAGGTGTGTGCCAGAGCAGGACCAAACCGCCTGTTATTCGTTCAACGAATTAATATAATTGGCCTTATTTGACGGACAAACAGCGGAGACCGCTTGCCGCCTGTTCCCTTTTGTAAGATTGGCTACAAAAAGGAAGGTCGGAGTCCGCCATGCGAAAGGGAAGAACAAGGGATTTTTGTTACATTTATGTTGCTAAATAGAAAATTGCTTACGCTTGATGTAACTTTTTTGCAAATGTGGCACATATTGCCACATGCTGGAATTTTTCATATTCACAATATATTTCAATCAGTTACATAGAAACACGACACACGATGTTACATTTTTGAAGCATTGGAACATTTTTTGCTTACCAACACCACAAGGAGCATGCACCAAAAAATTCACCTTCAACAAATCACAACCAGAGGCGGACAAAGCGCATGACCAAACCCGACTACCCCACCGAACGCCTTGAATTGCAAGCCCTCTATCAGATAAGCCAGCTCATCGGCTCTGCCCTGGACATCAAGAAAACCCTGTCCGAGGTATTGCAGATTCTGCACGAAACCCTGCGCATGGAGCGGGCCACCCTTGTCCTGCAAGAAGAAGGCGGCGAGCATCTTGCCATTGCCGCCTCATACGGCCTTAGCAAAGAGGAGGAAAAACGCGGCATCTACCGGCCCAACGAAGGGGTGATCGGACGCATCTTTCAAAGCGCCTACCCTTTCGTGGTGCCGGACATTCACAGCGAGCCGCTCTTCTTGAACCGGACCGGCGCCCGCGCCAATCTCCCCAAAGGAGAAATATCCTTTATCGGGGTGCCGGTCATGCTGCCAGAGGGACCGGTCGGCGTTCTTTCCGTGGACCGGCTATTCGGCCAGGAGATCTCCTTTGAGGAAGACATCCGCTTTCTCACCGTGGTCGCCATGCTCATCGCCCAGTTCCTTCGGCTGCACAAGGCGGTATCCCACAAACAGCAGGTACTGGTGGAGGAAAACCTGCTGCTCAAAAAAGAGCTGCGCAGCCGTTACAACCAGCACAACATCATCGGCCAATGCAAGCGGATCCAGGATGTGTACAACTACATCGACAAGGTCGCGCCCAGCCGGGCCACCGCCCTGCTCCTGGGCGAATCCGGCACCGGCAAGGAACTGGTCGCCCGCGCCATCCACCAGGCAAGCCCGCGCGCAGACAAACCGTTCATAAAAATCAACTGCGCTGCCCTGCCCGAGAATCTTCTGGAAAGCGAACTGCTCGGCCATGAAAAGGGAGCCTTCACCGGCGCGGCCAATCTCAAAAAAGGCCGGTTTGAACTGGCCGACGGCGGCACCATATTTCTCGACGAGGTGGGGGAACTGCCCCTGGCCCTGCAGGCCAAGCTGCTCAGAGTGTTGCAGGAACAGATGTTCGAGCGGCTGGGGGGCACCCAGACCATCACGGTCAATGTCCGGGTCATTGCCGCCACCAACCGTAGCTTGGAAGAGTGCGTTGAACAGGGAACCTTTCGGGCGGATCTCTTCTACCGCCTTAACGTGGTTCCTGTTGTCCTGCCACCGCTCAGGGACCGGAGGGAAGACATCCCCCTGCTCCTCGATCACTTCCTGCTGGAGAGCAATCGCATGAACGACCGGAAGGTGCGCCTTTCAAGCCCCGTGGTTCAGCTCCTCTGTGCCTACGGCTGGCCGGGCAATGTCCGCGAGCTGCAGAACCTCATCGAGCGGCTGGTGATCATGGCGGACCGCGACACCATCGTCTCCCGGGAGCTGCCAAGCTACATCACCGCAGAACCGGAAGCAGAGGACCCAACCGCGCCTTTCTGCCGCATTGCCGTGCCGTCCGCCGGGAGATCAAAGCTGACGAGCGAACCCCTGCCCGGAAAAGACAAGCACAAGTCTTTAAAGGATATGGAAAAGGAAGAGGTGGTCGCGGCCCTGCGGCGACACGGATGGGTTCAGGCCCGGGCCGCCCGGGAGCTAGGCCTGACCCAGCGCCAGATGGGCTACCGCATCAAAAAATACGGAATTGCCATGCCGGATTTTTCCCGTTGAGCAAAAAGCCGGGTTTCCCCGCATCATGCCCTTGGCGCGCAATCGTAACTGATCACAGGGTGCGGCAGATGCGCGACAGAGGTCTGAGAGCTATACATCAGATGCGAACAGGCCGATAACAAAGCAGATGTCGTGCCCTGTGATCGCTTACACGCAATCAGGAGATAAGGCTCAAATAATCACTGAAAAATTGCTGAAAATCATCGGAAATCGTCGTCCGCAAGCGCCTGGCCTCCGCCAGCATATCTGCGGGCCTCACCACCAGAGACCTGAACGAGGCCAGCCACTGCCAGTCCTGTTCCAGCCAGAGGCTGATATCCTCAGCCAACGCGACATGGTTATCAAACTGCAAGCCGAGGATATGCGGCCGCTGCTCAAGGGAAAAGGCCTCCACCTGGCATTGTTCCGAAGTGGCGAGCAGGGAAAAATGTTTTGGCAGCGGCTCCAGCACCGTCTGGCTGTGCCACTTGAACATGGGCATGGCCTTGCCGAGATTCCTGAACGCCGGATGCTCGCGGCCGTCATGGGTGAGATGCCCCTGGACAAAGCCGATGCTCGGCTTGAAGTTCGGCCCTACCTGGGCGCCGAGCACTGAAGCAAGCAGTTGATGACCGAGACAGAAGCCCAGGATCGGCTTGTCCGCTCCAATCGCCCTTTTGACAAACCGTTTCTCCTCCACGAGAAAAGGGTATTTCTCCTCCTGATCGACATTGGGAGAACCTCCCAGGAGAATAATCGCCCCATAGTCGTTGAAGTCGGGGATCCAATCCTGCCAGACCTTGACGATATCACAATCGAGCCGGTGTTTGCCGACCGCCTCAAGAAGCAGTCGCCCGGGTCCGGCCCAGGGGGTATGTTGCAGGATCAGGAATTTCATCTGTCGTTTTTTACCAATTGCGGGGGGACAGGCGGCGGATTCGGATAATAACCGTAGCACATCTTCCTTGCTTCGCGCCCTTTCTGGAATAGCCTCCCCATTCGGCCTCAATGATGCTCGCGTCCGGCGGACGGTCTCCTGACATCAAAAGCAACAAATGTGCCGCTCGTTCACTCAATGTTTACTTTTAAGCTATTTCATTGTATTATTGTGCTATTTCTTTATCATGCACCACTGCAATAACAGAGCCATCCCCACCGCATCCTTACATTTATGCAGATATTAAGGCACGCAACAAAATTTAAACTTACACAAATGTATCCTTCCGGCGATTACTGAGTTCGAAAAGAATAAAAATACTTGACGCAACAAGGTTGATAAGTCAAACATGCATTTAACTTAATCTTTGTAAAAAACCCTTCGCCCCCTTCCTTAAAAGAATACCGCCCATGAAAAAACGCATCCTTCTCTCCCTCCTTGGCCTGCTGCTGGTGATCGCCATCCTTGCCGGCATCAAGGGGTTGCAAATCTTCAAGATGGTGGGCAAAGGCAAGAGCTTTACCCCCCCGCCGGAAACGGTAACCACGGCCCAGGCCCGCCCGGAATCCTGGGAGACCACCCTGCCCGCCGTGGGTTCGCTGGAAGCGGTGCAAGGCGTGACCGTTGCCGCGGAGCTGCCCGGCAAGGTGGCGCACATCGCCTTTACCCCAGGCACCCAGGTGCAAGCGGGCAGCATTCTGCTCCAGCAGGACACCTCTTCCGAAGAGGCACAGCTCCACGCGGCAGAAGCGCAAGCCACGCTGGCCAAGGTCAATTTCGAACGGCTCCGCCTGCTCGTCGAGACAAACGCCGTTTCCAGGGCCGCCTTTGATGACGGCGAGGCGAAATATAAAGAGGCGGCGGCCCAGGCCGACACGATCCGGGCGACCATCGCCAAAAAAACCATTCGCGCTCCATTTTCCGGTCGTCTCGGCATCCGGTTGGTCAACCTGGGACAGATGCTCAAGGAAGGGGAGCCCATTGTCTCCCTCCAGGCCATGGACCCGATTTTTATCAATTTCATGCTGTCCCAGCAGGAGCTGGCCCGAATCCAGCCAGGCCTTCCGGTGCGGATAACCTCCGACGCCCTGCCCGGCCGGACCGTTGCCGGCAGGATCACCGCCATCAACCCGCAGGCTGACAACGCCACCCGCAATGTTCGGGTGCAGGCCACTGCGGCGAACAAGGAAGAACGGTTGCGCCCCGGCATGTTCGCCACGGTGGCCGTGGTGCTGCCCGACAAAAATCAGGTGCTGGCCATCCCCGCCACCGCCGTGCTCCCAGCCCCGTACGGTGATTCGGTCTTCGTGGTTGAAGAGCGGAAAGACGAAAAAACTAGCCTGGCGGTGCGCCAGCAGTTTGTCCGCCTCGGGGAAAAGCGCGGCGACTTCGTTGCCATTACCTCGGGTCTTGATGCGGGAGCCACCGTGGTCAGCTCCGGGGTGTTCAAGCTGCGCAACGGCCAATCAGTCGTGGTGGACAACGCCCTGAACCCGGAGTTCAGCCTGAATCCCAAGCCGGACAACAGTTAAGCCGTTCACGCCGAAGCCCATGAAATTCACCGATCTCTTCATCCGCCGCCCCGTGCTTGCCATGGTGATCAGCCTGCTCATCATCATTGCCGGATTGCAGGCCCTGCGCAGCCTCAATGTCCGCCAGTTCCCCAAGAGCGAGAACTCGGCGGTAACTGTTACCACCGTCTATGTCGGTGCCAATGCCGAACTGGTGCGGGGCTTCATCACCACCCCGCTGGAACGGGCCATTGCCGCAGCCGACGGCATTGATTATCTCGAATCCCAGAGCGCCCAGGGCGTCTCCACCATCACCGTCCGTCTGAAACTCAACTATGACGCCACCAAGGCCCTGGCCGAGATCGGCTCCAAGGTTGATCAGGTCCGCCGGGACCTGCCGCCCGAGGCCGAGGTGCCGGTGATCAACATCGAATCGGCGGACAGCAAATTTGCCGCAGCCTATCTCAGTTTCACCTCCGATGTGCTCACCCAGAACGAAATCACCGATTACCTGACCCGGGTGGTGCAGCCCCGTCTTTCCGCCATCGAAGGCGTGCAACGCGCCGACATCCGCGGGGGCCGTACCTTTGCCATGCGCATCTGGCTCAAGCCCGAACGCATGGCCGCCTACAACGTCAGCCCGGCCCAGGTGCGCAAGGCCCTGGCCGCCAACAACTACCTGGCCGCCCTGGGTCAGACCAAGGGTTCGCTCATCCAAGTCAACCTCACCGCCAACACCGATCTGCGTTCGGTGGAGGAATTCAAACGGTTGGTAATCCGGGAAGAAAACGGGGCCACCATCCGCCTGGCCGACCTCGGCGAAGTGGTCCTGGGGGCGGAGGATTATGACAACGAGGTGCGTTTTTCCGGCCAGACCGCCACCTTCATGGGAATCTGGCCCCTGCCCAACGCCAACTCCCTGGACATGATCAAGCTGGTCCGCACTGAAATGACGGCCATTGAAAAGGATCTGCCCACCGGCCTCAAAGGGCGCATCGCCTACGACGCCACAGCCTACATCGACAACGCCATCAACGAGGTGATGAAAACCCTGGGCGACACCCTGCTCATCGTGATGGTGGTCATCTTTCTCTTCCTCGGCTCCTTCCGCTCGGTGCTGATCCCGATAGTGGCCATCCCCCTGTCCCTCATCGGCGGCCTCTTTCTGATGCAGGTCTTCGGCTTTTCCATCAACCTGCTCACCCTGCTGGCCATCGTCCTTTCCGTGGGGCTGGTGGTGGACGATGCCATCGTGGTGGTGGAAAACGTCGAACGCCACCTCCGCAAGGGCGAGTCTCCCCTGGATGCGGCCTTGCTGGGCGCCCGCGAGCTGGTGGGGCCGATCATCGCCATGACCATCACCCTGGCCGCGGTCTATGCCCCCATCGGTTTCCAGGGCGGGCTCACCGGCTCGCTCTTTAGGGAGTTCGCCTTCACCCTGGCCGGGGCGGTGACCATCTCGGGCGTGGTGGCCCTGACCCTGTCGCCGATGATGTCGGCCAAGCTGCTCAAGCCGGGGATTGAAGAGCATGGCCTGGCAGGCAGGATTGCCCGCGGCTTTGTCCGGCTGCGCGCTGCTTATGGCCGCCGGCTGGATGCCACCCTTGCGGCGAGACCCGCGGTCTACACGGTCTGGGTCGTCATCAGCCTGCTCAGCGTCCCCATGTTCACCATGTCGGCCAAGGAGCTGGCGCCCAACGAGGACCAGGGGGTCATCTTCGGCATCGTCGACGCCTCGGCCAACTCCACCCTGGACCAGACCAGCGCCTATACCGCCGCCGCCAACAAGGTCTTTCTCTCCGTGCCGGAAACGGACTTCACCTTCCAGGTTACCCAACCCACTTCCGGGTTCAGCGGCCTGGTCACCAAGCCCTGGGATCAGCGGAAGCGTTCGGTGTTTGCAATCATGCCCGAGGTGCAGCAGAAGCTCCAGGCCCTGCCCGGCATCCGGATCTTCCCGGTGTTGCGGCCCTCACTCCCAGGCGGCGGCCAGTTCCCGGTGG
>JAJZSH010000127.1 GCA_021822005.1 Deltaproteobacteria bacterium
GATGTTGCGGCATCCAGACCACCGCCGTTCTCGATGGCGACGAATGGGTCCTCAACGGCACCAAGCAGTGGATTACCAATGCCGGCGAGGCCCAGATCTATACGGTTATTGCCATCACCGACAAAAGCAAGGGACCCCGCGGCGCCACCATGTTTGTGGTCGAGGATACCGACCCTGGTTTTTCCTACGGGGTCAAGGAAAAGAAGCTGGGTATCCGTTGTTCTTCCACCCGGGAATTGATCTTCAAGGACTGCCGCATTCCCAAGGACAGGGTGATCGGTCGGATCGGCATGGGCTTTATCACCGTGATGAAGACCCTGGATCAATCCCGTCCGGGCATCGCCATCCTCGGGGTTGGTCTGGGCCAGGGCGCTCTGGATGAGGCGGTCAATTATGCCAAGCAACGGGTGCAGTTCGGCAAACCCATTATCTCCTTCCAGGCGGTGCAACATATTCTGGCCGATATGGCCATCCAGGTCGAGGCGGGCCGCGCCCTGGTATATTCCGCGGCCAAGCATATCGACGCCCATAAGAATGACATGTCCAAGGCCTCCTCCATGTGCAAGGTGTTCGCCACCGACATGGCGATGAAGGTTACTGTCGATGCGGTCCAGGTTCTCGCCGGTTATGGGTATATGCGTGATTACCCGGTGGAAAAGATGATGCGTGACGCCAAGATCCTCCAGATCTACGAGGGCACCAATCAGATCCAGCGCAATGTTATTGGGCAGGAACTCAACAAGGAGTACATGAGGTCCTCATGAAGATCATCGTTTGCGTAAAACAGGTTCCGGACGCCAAGGATGTCCGCCTGGACCCCAAGACCAACACCCTGTCCAGGGAAGGGGTGCAAGCCATTATGAATCCGTACGACCGCCATGCCCTTGAGGAGGCGGTTCGCCTGAAAGAGCAGCACGGCGGCACGGTAACCGTGCTCAGCATGGGCCCGCCCCAGGCAGAGGCCATGCTGCGCGAGGCAGTGTCCTGCGGGGCGGACGAGGCGGTGCTCGTCTCGGATCGCGCCTTTGCCGGGGCGGACACCTGGGCGACCACCTATACCCTTGCCCTGGCCATTAAAAAGATAGATGATTTTGATCTTATCCTCTGCGGCAAGCAGGCCATTGATGGGGATACCGCCCAGGTGGGTCCCGGCCTGGCAGAGCGTCTTGATATCCCCTTTGTCGCCTATGTGCGCAAGATCAATGACTGTACAGCCAATACCATCCGGGCAGAGCGTCTGATGGATGACGGCTACGACCTGGTGGAGGCGCCATTGCCCGCGCTGTTCACCGTGGTCAAAGAGATCAATGAGCCCAGGATTCCTTCCCTCAAGGGGAAGATGAAGGCGAAAAAGATCGATATCACCAAACTGACCGCGGTGGATATCGAGGCAGATCCTGAGCAGTTGGGGCTCAAAGGTTCCACCACCCAGGTGGTCAAGGTGTTCTCTCCGGAACGGAAAGGAGCGAGGGCCATGCTGGTCGGCACACCCAGTGAGCAGGTTGCCCAGCTGTATGAGAAATTGTCGCCCCTCCTGTAGACCTCAGACGAACGGAATTCTCCATGTTACAGATTGATATAGAAGCCTGTATTGGTTGCGGTGTCTGCGAAAGTACCTGCACCTTCGGGGCTATCAAGGTTGAAGGCGGTATCGCCGTGGTCGGCGATACCTGCACTCTGTGCGGCAGTTGCGTGGATGTCTGCGAGGCCGGCGCTCTTTCCCTTGAGAAAGAGGAGCGGTCTGTGCAGAACAATCTTGCCGACTGGTCCGGCGTCTGGGTGTATGCGGAATGCAGGCATGGCAGGCTCGCCCCCGTTGCCCTGGAACTGCTCGGGGCAGGGCGCAGGCTGGCCGAAAAAAGAGGGGTTCCCCTTGCCGCTGTTCTCCTGGGTTCAAAAATCGAAGGCATGGCGGAAGAGCTCATCGCCTACGGCGCTGACAAGGTGTTTGTTGTCGATGATCCGGCTTTGGCCTCTTTTACCGATGACGCCTATGGCAACGCCTTGAGTGTCCTGGCAAAAAAGCATAAGCCGGAGATTATTCTTGCGGGCGCCACGGCCATCGGCAGATCTTTTATCCCCCGGGTTGCCACCACCCTGGCCACCGGCCTCACCGCCGATTGCACGGATCTGGCGATCCGCGCTGAGGATGGCGCGCTGCTCCAGACCCGTCCGGCCTTTGGCGGCAACATCATGGCCACCATTGTCTGCCCGCATACCCGCCCGCAGATCTCCACGGTGCGGCCGCTGGTGATGAAGCCCCTTGCCAGGGATGCTGGGCGCAAGGGGGAAATCATTAAGGTGAATCTGGACCCGGCCACCCTCAAGCCCCGGGTCAAGGTGCTTGAGTCGGTGGTTGAAGATCTCGACCGGGTGAACCTCTCCGAGGCCGATATTGTCGTGGCCGGCGGTCGGGGCTTGGAAAACGAGAAGGGTTTTGCCATGATCCGCGAACTGGCCGATGTGCTGGGCGGGGCGGTTGCCGCCTCCCGGGCTGCGGTGGACAGCGGCTGGATTCCCTATCCACACCAGGTTGGGCAAACCGGCAAGACCGTGGCCCCAAAGATATACATTGCCTGCGGGATCTCCGGCGCCATCCAGCATCTGGTCGGCATGCAGTCCGCCGACACCATTATCGCCATCAACCGTGACGCCGATGCCCCGATCTTTGACGTGGCCACCTACGGCATTGTCGGTGATGTGTTCGAGATCGTGCCCAAGCTTATCGCGAAATTCAAGGATAGGAAAAGCGCATGAGTCTGAGCGGGAAAATCGCCGTAGTCACCGGAGGCAGCAGGGGCATTGGCCGGGCTATCTGTCAGCGCTTGGCAGCCCAAGGCGCCACGGTCATCGTCAACTATGTGAGCAACCCGGCCGCCGCGGAAGAGACGGTGCAGAGTATCCGGAGTGCGGGCGGCAAGGCCGAACCAGTCCAGTTCAATGTCGCGGTTGCAGGGGAGATTGAAGCGGCTTTCAAGAAGATCCTTGAGGCGCATGGCCGGGTGGATATCCTGGTGAACAACGCCGGGATCACCCGGGACGGTCTGCTCATGAAGATGAAGGATGAGCAGTGGGACGAGGTGCTCAATACCAATCTCAAGGGCGTGTTTCTCTGCGCCAAGGCGGTGAGCCGGGCCATGATGAAACAGCGCTGGGGGCGGATCATCAACATCACCTCGGTCGTCGGTTTTGCCGGAAACGCCGGGCAGGCCAACTACGCTGCCGCCAAGGCAGGGATTGTCGGTTTCACCAAATCCGTGGCCAAGGAGCTTGCCTCCCGCGGGATCACGGTAAACGGGGTGGCTCCCGGTTATATTGTCACCGACATGACCAGGGATCTTTCCGAAGAGGTCACCAATACGATCAAGGCGGAGATCCCCATGGGGGTGCTGGGCGAGGCGGAGGACATTGCCGGGGCTGTTGCCTATCTGGCGTCTGATGATGCACGCTATGTGACAGGGCAGTTTATTCATGTCAATGGCGGCATGTTCATGTGATATATATTGTAAGAGCAAAGAGTGATGATCTCGTAAGAAGGAACGAGGTCACAGGTCCGTAATACAAAATTAGAGAGTTACAAAGTTGCCACTGTTGTAATCGCGGCTTTTTGCGATTTCAACAACTCTTGGTAAGATGTTACCGTAAACAAGGAAGGAGAAAAGATCATGTCTGTACAGGAAAAACTCATTGATATTATTGCCGAGCAGCTGAGTGTTGATAAAGACAAGGTTGTGCCGGGCGCCTCTTTTATTGATGATCTGGGCGCTGACTCCCTTGATCTGGTTGAGCTGATCATGGCCATGGAAGAGGCTTTCGATATTGAGATTGCCGATGATGTTGCGGAAAAGATCACCACCGTGCAGCACGCCATCGACCATGTCAACAAGGTTGCCGGTTGAGCCGGACATTTTTTTGTCGGCGGCAGGTACCTGGCGGGAACAACTGAGAACCGACCTTGGCGGGTGATTGCGCCTGCCAGGGCCGTTCCTTCTCTGCAAACAGATTGTGAGGATCAGCGTGGGCAGAAGAGTAGTGGTCACAGGAGTTGGACTGGTTACTCCCCTGGGAACAGGCGTGGAGAAAACCTGGAGCGCGCTGTGCGCAGGCATCAGCGGCATCGGCCCGATTACCCGGTTCGACGCCAGTGAAGTCGGGGTCAACATCGCCGCCGAGGTCAAGGATTTTCAGGTTGAAGACCATATTGACAAGAAGGTCGCCAAGCACCTCGACCTGTTTGTCCAGTATGCTGTTGCGGCGGCCGGGGAAGCATTGCGAAATGCTGATCTGCAAATTACCGCTGAAAACGCCACCCGGGTCGCCAGCATCATGGGCTGCGGGCTTGGCGGCCTGCCCACCATAGAAAAATATCATCAGGTGGTCATGGAAAAGGGGACCAAGCGCATTACACCCTTTTTTATTCCCATGGTTATTCCCAATATGGGCGCCGGGCAGATTTCCATTATTTACGGCACCAAGGGACCGAATCTGTCGCTCACCACCGCTTGTGCGGCGGGAACCCATGCGGTGGGCGAGGCGTTTCGCTCCATTGTCAACGATGAGTGTGATGTGGCCATTACCGGCGGCAGCGAATCGGTGATCTGTCCTCTGGCGGTTGGCGGTTTCCATGCGATGAAGGCGCTGTCCACCCGCAATGACCAGCCGGAAAAAGCCTCCCGCCCCTTTGACCGGGACCGGGACGGCTTTATTATTTCCGAAGGGGCCGGAGTGCTCATTCTGGAGGAGTTGGAGCATGCCCTGGCCCGTGGCGCCGAGATGTATGCCGAGGTTGCCGGGTACGGCCTGAGCAGCGATGGCTACCATATGGCCGCCCCTCCTGAAGATGGCAACGGAGCGGTCCGCTGCATGCAGATGGCCTTGAAGGATGCGGGCATGCGCCCGGAAGACGTTGATTATATCAACGCCCATGGCACCTCGACCCCGTTGAACGATGTGGTGGAAACCCGAGCCATTAAAACGGCTTTCGGCGACCAGGCCTACAAGGTGGCCATCAGTTCGACCAAGTCCATGACCGGGCATATGCTGGGCGGGGCTGGGGGGATCGAAGCGGTCTTTACCGCGCTGGCCGTCAAGCACCAGATTGCCCCGCCGACCATGAATCTGGAAAACCCCGATCCCGAGTGCGATCTGGATTATGTCCCCAATCAGGCCCGCAAGATGAAGATTCGGGCCGCCATGTCCAATTCCTTTGGCTTCGGCGGGACCAATGCGGTTTTGATCATGAAGCAATATGAGGGCAAATCGTGAAGATTGCCATCGGGTGCGATCATGGCGGCATCAGCCTGAAGGCCGAAATCGTCCCGCTTCTTCAGGAGCTGGGGCATGCGGTGGATGACAGGGGCTGCTTTTCCACCGAGTCTGTCGATTACCCTGATTTTGCCAGGGCCGTCTGCTCTCAGGTGCAGAACGGCAGTTGTGAGCGCGGGATTCTGATCTGCGGAACAGGGGTCGGGATGTCCATGGTTGCCAACCGTTTCGAGGGGATTCGGGCGGGGTTGTGCAATGAGCTGTTTACGGCGCGGATGAGCCGGGAGCACAATGACGCCAACGTGCTTTGCCTTGGCGCCAGGGTTGTCGGCCCCGGCCTGGCCGTGGAAATAGTCCGGGCCTGGGTCAGCACCGAATTTGCCGGGGGCAGGCACCAGCGGCGGATTGACATGTTCTAGAAAACGGGTCTGCCTGTTGCGGGCCCCATGCACGCTTTTATATTGCGCGGCCGGAATTACCTGGAGTAATTTTTCGGCCGTGATTATTTTGTCTGAATATTGCTGGCGCGGTTTTTAACCCCATAAATAACCATGAAGGATACTGCAGTGTCGTATTTGAAAGAGAGTGATCCGGATGTGTATCGTTCCATCCGCCATGAGTTGGCAAGGCAGAGCAATCAGCTCGAACTGATTGCTTCCGAGAACATTGTCAGCGAGGCGGTGCTTGAGGCCCAGGGTTCCATTTTCACCAACAAGTACGCCGAGGGCTATCCCGGTCGCCGCTACTATGGCGGGTGCGAATATGCCGACCAGATCGAATCCCTGGCCATTGACCGGGCCCTGAAAATTTTCGGCGCCGAATACGCCAATGTCCAGCCCCATTCCGGCAGCCAGGCCAACATGGCGGTCTATTTCTCCTCGCTGCAGCCGGGAGACATGGTCCTGGGCATGGATCTGGCCCACGGCGGCCATCTCACCCACGGGGCAGCGGTGAATTTTTCCGGGCAGCTCTATACATTCGTTTCTTACGGGGTGAACCGGGAAACCGAGCGCATTGACATGGCTGAGGTGGAGCGCATTGCCCTTGAACACCGGCCGAAAATGATCGTGGCCGGGGCGAGCGCCTACCCCAGGATCATCGATTTTGCCGGGTTCCGCGCCATAGCCGACAAGATCGGCGCCCTGTTCATGGTGGACATGGCCCATATCGCCGGGCTGGTGGCGGCCGGGGTCCATCCCTCTCCGGTGCCGTACGCCGATTTTGTGACGACCACCACGCACAAGACCCTGCGGGGTCCGCGGGGCGGCCTGATCCTCGCCAAGGCCCAGTTCGGCAAGAAACTGGACAGCAAGATCTTCCCGGGCATCCAGGGCGGGCCGCTGGTGCATGTCATCGCGGCCAAGGCGGTGGCCTTTAAGGAGGCCATGGGGGAGAAATTCAAGAAGGATCAAGCCCAGGTTGTCAAAAATGCCCAGGCCTTGGGGGAAGGACTGGTGCGTCATGGTTTCCGTCTTGTTTCCGGCGGCACCGACAATCATCTGCTCCTGGTTGATCTGACCAACAAGGGGGCAACCGGCAAGGAGTCGGAAGAGGCCCTGGAAGCGGCCGGTCTCACCGTCAACAAAAACGCCATTCCCTTTGACCGGCAGAGCCGCTTTGTCACCAGCGGGGTGCGCATCGGCACCCCGGCCGTGACCACCCGTGGCCTCAAGGAGCCGGAAATGGCCAAGGTGGCCGACTGGATCAACCGGGCTATCGAAAACCGTCAGAACAAGGAAGCCCTGAACGTCATCCGGCTCGAAGTTCGGGCGCTGTGCGATGCTTTTCCCCTGTATCCGGACATGGTGCGGGACAACGAGTAACCGGTCATGACAGACACCCGCCCGTCCTGGGACGAATATTTCATGTCCATCACCGAGATGGTGGCCCAGCGCTCAACCTGTCTCCGCCGCAAGGTGGGCGCCATTCTGGTCCGGGACAAACGCATTATCGCCACGGGCTACAACGGAGCCCCGGCCAAGGTCAGCCATTGCCTGGATATCGGTTGCCTGCGCGAGCAGCAGGGGATTCCCTCCGGGGAGCGGCATGAGCTGTGCCGCGGCCTGCACGCCGAGCAGAACGCCATTATCCAGGCGGCCCTGCACGGTTTCAGCATCGAGGGCTCTACCCTGTACTGCACCAATATGCCCTGCTCCATCTGCAGCAAGATGCTGATCAATGCAAGAATTGAAAAAATCTATTATAAAGAGGGATATGCCGACAGTCTTTCCTCCTTGCTGTTGGCCGAAGCCAAAGTCCCTGTTGCCCAGCTGGGGTAAGCTGCAAATGGCCTCAATCCTGCCCCGGCGCAGACCTCGTTAAGGCGAAGTTATGAAATGTCCCTATTGCGGTCATCTGGAAAACCGGGTTGTTGACTCCCGCCTGAACAAGGAATTTACCATCACCCGCCGGCGCCGGATGTGCGATGCCTGCGGGCGCAGGTTTACTACCTACGAGCGGCTTGAAGTGACCATGCCCATGTTGATCAAGAAGGATGGGCGCCGCGAGGCCTGGGACCGGGACAAGGTGGTGGAAGGGCTGAAAAAGGCCTGCGAGAAGCGGCCGGTCAGCATGGAGCAGATTGATGAGTTTGTCGATTCCCTGGAACGGGAGCTGCAGGATCTGGGCGAACGTGAGGTTCCGGTGAAGCTTGTCGGGGAGCGGGTCATGGATGGATTAAGAAAGCTCGACGGCGTGGCCTATGTCCGTTTCGCCTCGGTGTACCGGCAGTTCAAGGATCTGAACGAGTTCATGGCCGAGTTGAAGGGCATGCTGGGCGGTCCGGAAGAAACACGGGGATGAAAGACGACCGCGCCTGGATGCGGCTGGCCATCAGGGAGGCGC
>JAJZSH010000128.1:0-3070 GCA_021822005.1 Deltaproteobacteria bacterium
TCATCGCCCGGGAGATTCTGATCCGCAAAGCGGTGATCAGCACCGCCGCCTGGCGCAACTTCTTCATCGTCTGCTTCTGCCTGGCACTGAGTGCGATGTATGAACTGATCGAATGGGTAGCGGCCCTGATGAGCGAAGAAGCAGCGGAGGCATTCCTCGGCACCCAGGGCTATGTCTGGGACACCCAGTCCGACATGGCCTGGGCACTTTGCGGCAGCATCCTTGCGCTGGCGCTCCTCGGCAGGCTGCACGACAAGCAGCTTGGCACGCTGCCACCGCCCAACCCATCCTAACCAAATAAGTGCTTTCGGAAATTATCCGTTTTCCGTATAACATGCCGTAGAGGGGTGTAAACCGGAAAACTGGCACATAGAAAGAGACAGGAAGAAGCGTTTTGTGCCCCCAAAACAGGCAACCGGCAGAAACTCAGACCGCAAACCGGAAATCCGTATAATATCTAATGTTATATGCTAAGTACTTGATATTTAATTAAAAATTAAACTTCTTGACAAAACAATGGGGTGGAATTTATTAAAGGTAGCGGTGTAGCCGCCGAAGTTCAGATTAACATTCGTTGAAACTGAAATTCGGCGGCTACACCGCCTCTCATTAGAAATTCAGAAGAATCTCCTTCTTGTTTTTCAGTCCGGAAAGTTGTCCTTTAATAAAGGACCAGATGTTGCACACGGCGCATATAACAAGTCATACCACCAGACCAGAAGAAGCGTTGTCGTTCCCACATCACCTGGGGCTGGCTGGTGAATTCAATTGTTGGGCAAAGTTCTAAACCACGCATTTGGAGGATTACACGATGAAAAAAATCATGCTTACTTTAGGGAGTCAGATGAGTCAGATGGGGTCACAGATGGGGTCAGGCCTCCAAGTTGCCAAGTAGAAAGACGGAAAATCTGAATGACGCCGCCCCTGCTACAGTAGACCACGACAAAAGGAGTACCGAAGACAACCAATTCCCATGTGCCGCCGAGCCCCTCCGGGTCGCCTGCAATTTCTGCTTCGTGATTTGCCCTGGCGGCGACAAAGCGACGCAGCGCAAGGACATCAAAACCGTGCTGGAAATCGGGCGGTAACTCTAGGAGACCACCATGGGCACCATCAAACTACGCAAATGGGAGAGCGCCGAACACCTCAAGACCGAGGAGGATATGGCGCTCTATCTGGAGGCCTGTCTAGAGGAGGCCGGGGATGATGCGGCGTTTATCGCCAAGGCCCTGGGCAACATTGCCCGTGCCAAGGGCATGACCCAGTTGGCGCGCAAAACCGGGCTGGGCCGCGAGAGTCTTTACAAGGCCCTCTCCGGCGAAGGAAATCCGAGTTTCGCCACCATTCTCAAGGTGGTGTCGGCGCTCGGCCTCAAGCTGCACGCCGAAGCCAATCCATAATTGATCCAGACGCCCATTCAACCCTTGCCCAGGCATTGAGAATCACCAGTGCCTCGGCATGGCTCTTGACCTCGCCCCGCTCCGCCGCGGCCATGCCCTCCTTGATCGCCGTCACCTGCACCTCCTGAAAATCGACAAACGCCTCAATCGCCTGGGCCGCCAGGTCGGATTTGGAACGGTGGGTTTCGTTGGTCAGCGCTCCCAGGCGTTGCGCCACTTCCGCATGGATACGGGCAGAAATCAATGTGGTTCCACTCATACATTCACTATCATTAAATTGTTTGTAATCCACTTCTGATGATACGGCACGACAACAAAAACACAAGATTAGGCTTGGCAATAGTATCTCAATGTGATACTAAATAATTGTGAACAGTAAACACCGCAAGACCCTTGAGGCCATCTTTGCCGACCCCGTTCGGACCAACATCCCGTGGAACGACATCGAGGCACTGCTTGTGGCCCTGGGGGCAGAGCGTTATGAAGGAAGCGGTTCACGGATTCGTTTTCTGCTGAGCGGGGTCAGGGCCACATTTCACCGTCCGCATCCCCAGAAGGAAACAGACCGGGGCGCAGTGGTTTCGGTTCGACGCTTCATCGAGGCAGGAGGGAAAAGACCATGATGGAATACAAAGGATACATAGGCAAGGTGGAGTTCGACGACGAGGCCGGGATTTTTCACGGCGACGTCATCAACACCCGCGATGTCATCACCTTTCAGGGCACCTCGGTTGAGGAGGTACGGCAGGCGTTTCACGACTCGGTGGACGACTATCTGGATTTTTGCGCCCAGTTGAACCAGGCGCCGGAAAAACCCTTTACCGGAAAATTCGTGCTGCGCCTTTCCCCGGACCTGCACCGCAGGCTTTACATCGCCGCCAAGGCCGCAGGCAAGAGCCTCAACGCCTGGATTACCGAGCGCCTGGACGAAACCGCCCACGCCCATTAATCGCGCCCAAACCGTACAACAAAAAGGCCGGGTCAGCATTGCTGCTGCCCGGCCTTGCTTATTCGGCAATCGTGAAACGAGCTACTCGGCCTTGGCCTTTTCCCGGCCGGCCTTGGTCAAGTATGGGGTCACAAGTACGGGGTCTCCAAGTTGCCAAGTAGCAAGACGGAAAATCTGAATGACGCCGCCCCTGCTACAGTAGATCACAGCAAAAGGGGTACCGGAGACAACCGGTTCCCGTGTGCCGCCGAGCCCCTCCGGGTCGCCTGCAATTTCTGCCTCGTGATTTGCCTGGCGGCGACAAGGCGACGCAGCGCAAGGACATCAAAACCGCGCTGGAAATCGTGCGCAACGCTCGGAGACCACCTCGGCCACCATCAAACTACACAAAAGGGACCGTGCCGAACACCTCAAAACCGAGGAGGATATGGCGCGCAAAACCGGGCTGGGCCGCGAGAGTCCTTACAAGGCCTTATCCGGCGAAAGAAATTCGCGTTTCGCCATCATTCTCAAAGTCGTGTCGGCACTCGGCCTCAAGCTGCACGCCGAAGCCAAGCCATAATTGACCCAGGTGCCGCCCCCTCTGGGCCGCCCTTGCCGGACTGAAAGCAATTGACATATCCGCCAATGGCGGATAGAATAGCATCGTGAAATTCATCGAAACCCCCACATTTACCCGCCTGGTTACCGCGTTGCTCTCCGACGATGCGTACCGGGGTCT
>JAJZSH010000128.1:3080-8096 GCA_021822005.1 Deltaproteobacteria bacterium
AAACGGAACTAGCGGAAGATCCGGAGCGCGGCGACCTCATCAAGGGCGGGGGTGGCATTCGCAAACTGCGCTACGCCGCGCAGGGTCGCGGCAAGAGTGGCGGGGTGCGGGTGATTTATTACTGGGTCAAGGACAATTACCAGATTTACCTGCTGGTGGTCTATCCGAAATCGAAAAAGGACACCCTGACCGACAAGGAAACCGCCATCCTGCGCGACCTTGTCAAGGAGTTATAGCCATGGAGAAAACACTGTTCGATGATCTGGTGCGCAGCCTGAAGGAAGCCAAGGCCATTGCCAAGGGCAAGGCGCCGGCCTCGCGCCGGTTCGAGGTCGCCCCGCCCGATGTCAAGGCGGTGCGCGAAAAAATCGGACTCTCGCAAAGCGAGTTCGCGCGCCTCATGCATGTGAGCATCAAGACGTTGCAAAACTGGGAACAGCATCGCCGCACCCCGACCGGACCTGCTATCGCGCTGCTCAAGATTGTCTCAACCGCCCCTGATATAGCGCTCAAATCGCTGCACGCCTGAAAAGCGCGAGGCCTACCCAAGGTCATTCGACAACAAAAAGGCCGGGTCAGCATCGCTGCTGCCCGGCCTTGCTTATTCGGCAATCGTGAAATGAGTTACTCGGCCTTGGCCTTTTCCCGGCCGGCCTTGAGGTCGGTGCCTGCGAGGAAGCGGTGGATCGACTCTGCCGCCTCCTTGGCCTGGAAGACCGCCTTGGCCACGGTCTGCGGCCCGAGTACCGCGTCGCCCGCGGCAAAGACCCACTCCACCGAGGTCTGCATGGTCACCTCGTCCACCACGTAGGTGCCCCAGCGGGTCATGGTGAAATCGAGGCCCGAACCGGCATTCGGGTCCACATCCTGGCTGATGGCCGGGATAATGGCATCCGCCTCGATCATGAAGTTGGAGCCCTCGATCACCACCGGCCGGCAGCGGCCCGAGGCATCGCATTCGCCAAGCTGCATCCGCACGCATTCGATCTTGGTCAGCCGGCCGTTCTCGCCGTGGATCTTCACCGGCGCGGCGAGCATCTCGATGCGCACCCCTTCCTCTTCCAGGTGATGGACCTCCGCCTTGGCTGCCGGCATCTCCGCCTTGCTGCGGCGGTAAAGGATGAAGACCTGATCCGAACCGGTGCGCAGCGCGGTGCGGGCGCAGTCGATGGCCACGTTGCCGCCGCCCACCACCACCACATTGCGGCCCAGGTTCAGATTCTCGCCGATATTGACCCGGCGCAGGTAATCGACGCCGTGGAGCACGCCGACCAGCTCCTCGCCCTCGACCCCGAGTTTGCGGCTGGCGTGCGCCCCTGGCCCCAGAAAGACCGCGCCAAAGCCCTCGTTCCGCAAATCCTGCAAGGTCTTATCCTTGCCGATGGTAACGCCGTTGACCACCGTGACCCCGCAGCTCCGCAGGGCCTCGAACTCCGCCGCAATGACCGGCCGCGGCAGGCGGTAGGCGGGAATGCCTACGGCCAGCATGCCGCCGGAGACCGGCAGGCGCTCGAAGATGGTACAGGAATAGCCCAGGTGAGCAAGATAATAGGCCACCGACATGCCGGCCGGACCGGAGCCGACAATGGCCACCTTCTTGTCCTTGGGCGGGGCGCAGGGCTTGAGCAGACTCTTGCGGTTGGCTACCATCCAATCGACGATGTAGCGCTCCAGCATGCCGATGGCCACGGCCTCGCCCTTCTTGCCCCGGATGCAATGGCCCTCGCACTGGAACTCATGCGGGCAGACGCGGGAGCAGATGGCAGGCAGCGAGTTGGTCTCGCGGTCGAGCCAGTAGGCCTCCTCGATCCTGCCTTCCCGCAGCAGCCGGATAAAACCGGGGATATCGTTGTGAATGGGGCAGCCCTCGCGGCATGCCGGTTTCTTGCACTGCAGGCAGCGCTCCGCCTCCAGCTTCGCCGTGGCACCATCGTAGCCCGCCACCACCTCGTTGAAATTGGTCACCCGCTCGCTCGCCGCCAGCTCCTTCGGCTGCTGCCGGGGAATCGCCATCCGCTCCTTCGTCTCCATCACTTCTCCTCCAGTTCCAGATACACAGTTCGTATACCTGCCCTAGCCGGCAGGGTAGGCAACATTAATCTAAATTGCGCCATATTTCATGCGGATTTTGTCCGCCCGTCCGACCCCCTGAAATGCGCCAAGGCCGCAGTTTCCTAACGGAAAAGAGCTTGACAAACGCGCATCAATCATCCACTTTAAGGGGTAACTCCGCGAGTTGCTTGCGGAATCGACGACGAAATCACTACAGGACCATCATGAAAGCGGAATTCATCAATCCCTTCCTGCACGCCACCAGGAATGTGCTCGAAACCATGGCCCAGACCAAGGTGACGCCGCAGAAGCCCCACCTCAAAGAGGGTAACACCTCCTACGGCGAGGTGACCGGCATCATCGGCATGACCTCCGAGGCGATCACCGGCTGCATGATCGTCAGCTTCTCGGAAAAATGTATCCTGAGGATCGTGGCCAACATGCTCATGGAAGAGCCTCGCGCCAAGGTCGACGACGAGGTGGTGGACGCGGTGGGCGAGATCACCAACATGATCTGCGGCGGCGCCAAGGCGGACCTCGCCAAGATCGACCACAAGTTCGACCTCGCCACCCCGACCATGGTGGTCGGCAAGGGGGTGGAGATTTCCTACTATTCCATCGCGCCGACCATTGTCATCCCGTTTGACACCGCGGACGGCGGCTTTGTGGTGGAGGCCAATCTCGGCGAGAAGAAATAACCCGGCCTCACCCTTGGCCGGGTTATTCCCACGCCCGGCAATAAAAAAGCCGCACTCGAAAGTGCGGCTTTTTTTATTGTGCTACCCTTGGTACCCTAAGCGGGAACGCTCATTTGGGCTTGCGGCGCTCCGCCACCCTGAGGCGGCTCAAGGCGCGCTGCATGGCCGCCTCGGCCCGGGTGCGGTCGATCTTCTCGCGCTGGGTCATCGCCTCGGCCAGGCGCTTCTCCGCCCGCTCCTTGGCGCGCAGGGCGCGATCGACATCGATCTCCGCGCCGCGCTCGGCCGATTCCACCAGAAAGGTCACCTTGTTGTTGGAAACCTCGCAAAACCCGCCGCTGACCATCAGGTCTTCGACCTGCGCGTCCTTCTTGTAGTTCAGGACGCCGATCTTGATGGTGCTCAAAAACGGGGCATGGTTCGCCAGGATGCCGAACTCACCGGCATAGCCCGGTGCGGTGACGAGATCAACCGCCTCGCTCACCACCGCCCCCTTGGGGGTCACTACTTCAAGTTGCAGTTTTTCAGCCATTCTTCAACCTCGCGTGCACGCTCGCGTGGAGCGCGTCTGTGCTCAGGAAGCCGTTACGCAGCAGCCTTCTCACGGTTTGCCTTCTCGACCGCTTCCTCGATGGTGCCGACCATGTAGAAGGCATTCTCCGGCAGTTCGTCGTGCTTGCCGTCCAGAATCTCCTTGAAGCCGCGCACGGTGTCCGCCACCTTGACGTACTTGCCGGCCATGCCGGTGAAGGTCTCGGCCACGCTGAACGGCTGGGAAAGGAAACGCTGTACCTTACGGGCGCGAGTAACGGTAACCTTGTCCTCCTCGGAAAGCTCGTCCATACCGAGGATGGCGATGATGTCCTGGAGATCCTTGTACTTCTGCAGGGTGGTCTGCACGCCGCGGGCCACCAGGTAGTGCTCCTCGCCGAGGACGTTGGGGTCCAGGATGCGGGAGGTGGAGTCCAGCGGGTCAACCGCCGGGTAGATGCCAAGCTCCGCGATCTGACGGGAAAGAACAACGGTGCCGTCGAGATGGGCGAAGGTGGTCGCCGGCGCCGGGTCGGTCAAGTCGTCCGCCGGTACGTAAACGCACTGGACCGCGGTGATCGAACCCTTGGTGGTGGAGGTGATGCGCTCCTGGAGCGCGCCGAGGTCGGTGGCCAGGGTCGGCTGATAACCAACCGCCGACGGGATACGGCCGAGCAGCGCCGATACCTCGGCACCCGCCTGAGTGAAGCGGAAGATGTTATCGACGAAGAAGAGCACGTCCTGGCCCTCCTCGTCGCGGAAGTACTCGGCAGCGGAGAGACCGGTCAGGGCCACGCGGGAACGGGCTCCGGGCGGCTCGGTCATCTGGCCGTACACCAGCGCTGCCTTGGGCAGAACGCCGGATTCCTTCATTTCGCGGTAGAGGTCGTTGCCCTCACGGGTCCGCTCGCCAACGCCGCAGAAGACCGAGATGCCGCCGTGGTGCATGGCGATGTTGTTGACCATCTCCATCATGATAACGGTCTTGCCGCAACCGGCGCCGCCGAAGAGGCCCATCTTGCCGCCGCGGGGGAAGGGCACCAAAAGGTCGATAACCTTGATGCCGGTCTCAAGCACGTGCACCTCGGTGGATTGCTCGGTGAAGGACGGGGCCGGCTTGTGGATCGGGCGCATCTTATCGGACTCAAGCGGGCCCAAGCCGTCCACCGGGCGACCGACCACGTTCATGATCCGGCCGAGCGCCGGCTTGCCGCACGGAATCTCGATCGGCTTGCCGGTGTCCTTGCAGAGCTGGCCGCGCACCAGGCCGTCGGTCTGATCCATGGAGACGCAGCGGACCACGTTGTCGCCAAGGTGCTGGGCAACCTCGATAACCAGGTTGTCCTCCTGGTCGTTGATGCCCTTGTTGGATACCAAGAGCGCGTTCATGATCGCCGGCAGTTGGGCCGGATCGAACTCCACGTCAACAACCGGTCCGATGACCTGGATAATCTTTCCTGTGTTCATTGTACAAGCCTCCTCAGCTGTGTTGATCTCGTATGTCAGCCGTTTGCGCGGCCGAAAGTTCCCTTAGCCCTTCAACGCCTCGGCGCCGCCGACGATATCCATCAGTTCGCCGGTGATGCCCGCCTGCCGCGCCTTGTTGTAGACCAGAGTCAGGCTGTTGATGATATCCTTGCAGGCGCTGGTGGCATTGTCCATGGCGCTCATCCGCGCCGCATGCTCGCTGGCGCTTACCTCGAGCATGGCATGGTAGACCATGACGTTCAAGTAG
>JAJZSH010000129.1 GCA_021822005.1 Deltaproteobacteria bacterium
CCATTATGTGCGGCCGCAAACCCCGGTGGATGCGGAGGCCTACCAGCGCGGCACCAGCGTCTATTTCCCCACCCGGGTCATCCCCATGTTGCCGGAGCGGCTGTCCAACAACCTCTGCAGCCTGGTGCCCAACGAGGACCGCTACACCTTCACCGCAGTGCTTGATTTTGACGAGCACGGCAACCGGCTGGCCAAGCGCTTCATGAAGAGCATCATCCGCAGCCGGCATCGCCTCACCTACACCATAGTGAAACAGATTCTGGCGGACAAGGATGTCGCGGTGCGCAGCCAATACCCCGACATGATCGAGGATCTGGAGCGCATGGGCCAGCTGGCCCTGAGCCTGGAAAAGCAGCGGACCAAGCGGGGGAGCATCGGCTTTGAACTCCCGGAACCCCTGGTGGTGCTGGGCGAGGACAACACCGTGCAAACCATCAAGCGTTCCGAACGCAATCAGGCCCACAAGCTCATCGAGGAGTTCATGCTGGCCGCCAACGAGGCGGTGGCCGAGGCCCTGGAGCAAGGCAGGATCGACAGCCTCTACCGGATCCACGAACCGCCCGACCCGCTCAAGGTGGCCGAGTTCACCGAGTTTTCCCAGAGCATGGGGCTCAAGGTCGACGACGGCGGCGGCTCGCCCCAGTGGTTCGGCAAGGTGCTGGCCATGGCGGCAGGCACCCCCCAGGAGTACATCATCAGCAATCTTTTGCTGCGCACCATGCAGCAGGCCCGCTACTCCCCCCACAATCTCGGCCATTTCGGCCTGGCCGCCACCCACTACACCCATTTCACCTCCCCCATCCGGAGGTATCCGGACCTCATGGTCCACCGGGCCCTGGCCGCAAGCCTGCAAAAAAAAGGCCCGGCAAAGCCCACCGGCGAAGCAGTATCCACCGAAGAGTCCGGCTCCTTTCTCTCCAAACGGGAGCGGGTGGCGGTGGAGGCAGACCGGGAGATGGTGGAGCGGCTCCAGGTGCATTTCATGGCCGACAAGATCGACGAAACCTTTGAGGCCGTTATCTCCGGGGTCACCTCCTTCGGCCTGTTCGTCGAACTGACCGAAGTCTTTGTCAACGGCGCCGTGCCCATCACCGGGATGCGCGATGACTATTACGAACTGGAGGAAGGCCGCCACCGGCTCATCGGCCAGCGGACCAGGACCGTCTTCCAGCTCGGCGATCTGGTGCGGGTGCGGCTGACCAGCGTGGAGATCCCCCGGCGGCGCATCAATTTCAGCGTGGAGGAAAAGCTGGCCCGGGCCACGGACATCCTGGCGGCACCGGTCGCAGGCAAGCGCACCAAAGGCGACTCCGCAGGCCGCAAAAAAACCGCCTCGCCAACAAGAAAACGCAAAATTACCAGCAAATGACCCAGGCAAGCCAGGATACGGTGCGGGAGCTGATGGCCCAGGCGGCCATCGTCCTGGTCTCCCCCAAGTTTGCCGAAAATATCGGTTCGGCCGCGAGAACCGCGGCGAACATGGGGATCAGCCGGCTCATCCTTGTCTGCCGGGAAATACCCGACCGCGACAAGATGCTCCGACTCGCCACCGCCAAGGCAGCCCATCTCATCGACAATCTGGAACACCACCAGGAGCTGGGCTGCGCCCTGGCCCCCTTCGGCTGGGTGCTGGGCACCTCGGCCCGCCAGGGCAGAAAGCGGACCACGGTCAACAGCCCCAGGCAGCTCATGGGCGAGATCCTGCCCCAGCTCAAAAACAACCGGGTCGCCCTTCTCTTCGGCCCGGAAGACCGGGGCCTGGCCAACGAGGAACTCCGGTACTGCAACCAGATCACCACCATCCCCACCGTGGATTTTTCCTCCCTCAACCTGGCCCAGGCCGTGGCCATCCTCTGCCACGAACTCCATTACAGCGTTCTGGACGCGGTGAGCAGAAGCACCTTTCCCCCATCGGTTCCCAGGCAGGGAAACAAACGGGAATTGGAGGCCCTGTTCACCCATGTGGAAAAGGCGCTCCGGACAATCGGTTTTTTCAAGAACGGGGCTGATGATTACTGGATGAAAAGCATTCGCCAGTTTCTTGGGCGGATCGGCTTGAAGTCAAAGGAAATCAAAATCATCCGGGGGGTCTGCCAACAGCTGCTCTGGCGGGAGGAACAAAAAGATTCTGACAAAGGGAAAGGCGAATAGCGGGGCAAGAGATGTAGGACACTTTTCTCAAAACGTAACTGTCCAGCTCAGGGCCGAAACGGTTCGGAAACTATCCAGCAGCGCCGCTTCGCTGCTGCCGCAGCTGCTAGGAAGAGGTCTGCGAAGTGTGCTAGTGCACACGAGCAGGCCGATGACAGCTAAGCGAGCGGCGCGAGACTGCGACGCAGATGCGGTGCTGCTGGATAGTTTCCCTAAAACATGCGCTTTTTCCAGAGTACAAAACCCGCCACGCCGGTAAGCGACATCGAGAGAAACAGCACGAACCAGAAACCAAGCCGCTGATCCGGGAAGGGCACCCCAACGTTCATGCCCCAGAAGCTGGAGATCATGGTCGGGATGGAGATAAGGATGGTGATGGAGGCGAGCAGCTTCATCACCTGGTTCAGATTATTGGAGATAACCGAGGTGAAGGCATCCATCATCCCGCTCAGGATGTCGGAATACATTTTCACCATCTCCAGGGCCTGACGGTTTTCAATAATGGCGTCCTCGAGGATGTCCTCATCCTCTTCGTACTGTGGCAGCAGGTGCTGCAGAGCGCTGTTTTTTCTGAGGCGCATCAGCCGCTCCAGAACCAGGCCGTTTGCGCGCAAGGCCACAGTGAAGTAGGTGAGGCCTTTTTCCATGTCGAGAAGCTGGAACACCTCCGCATTGTTCATCGATTTCCGAAGATGACGCTCAATTTCATCGGTCTGGCGGTTGATCTGATGGATGTAGCGCAGATAGACCTTGGCGGTCTTATAGAGAATCTGAAAGAGGAAGCGGGTGCGCTTGCCGGTGTTGTAATAGGCTGGCGCCCCGGGGCCGACGATGTTCCCGGGCAGGATCTCGGTTTCTTCCAGCGACACGGTAATGACCTGGTCCGGGGTCAGGATGATGCCCAACGGCAGGGTATCGTACATGTCCGGCCCGCGCAGCATCGGGAAATTGGTGAGCACCAGCATGCAGTTGTCTTCGATTTCGATACGGGACCGTTCTTCCTCGTCCAGGGCGGCGCGGAGAAAGTCTTCCGGCACCCTGGTCGCCTCGGCAACCGTACGAATTTCACCCGGCGTCGGGTTAACCATCCGGATCCAGGATCTGGAGACCGGCCCACTGTCAGTGACGATCTGCAGCTGATGGTCAAAGCGTTTGTACACGGTAAGCATGTCAGTACGCCTCCTGTCCGGGGCGAAGTTGGGCCGGCCCGCCCCATCATTGTGGCCGGCCCAGAGGCAATTTCAAAAACATAACAGTCGGTTGGCTGAGTTGCAAAAAGAGAATGGGGGGGAAGGTGACAAGAAAATCAGGGGTCCGCACCGCCCCGACACAATTCAAACCTGCAAAACTCTTTACTTGGTTTTAGAAATCCGTGTCAATCGAAAAACCGACCGGACAGAGAGAGGAATGGAACCTCCAGAGTCAAGAACAGGGACAAACCTATTCTTGACAAGCTGTTACAAAAAAAGGCGACGCAGATATTTTTCGCCGGAGTGAAAAATATCTGCGTCGCCTTGGACGAACGAATCTACAAGACCATTAACAATGATGGACTCGTAACAACTCAAAAATCGTTCCATTCCGTCATTCCGGCGAAGGCCGGAGGTAAGAGAGCGAAGCGAGACTCCGATCCAGTCTTTTCGGACAGTTGCAGCAAGACTCCCCCCGGCCTTCGCCGGGGTCACGAGTTATTATAAGACCATCAATAATTGAACCGGTGCTTAAAATTCAACATCGCCGTAGCCGCATAATCGGTGCCCAGCCCGTACAGGTTGACGTCTTCATAAAGGGGAAGGCCATAGCTGCCGTTCAGGCTGAAGTTTCCGCCAAAGGCTGAGAGAAACCGCCAACTGGCAACACCGGTCAGCATGACCGCCCGCCCGCCGCTGTTCTGGACCTTGACCCCAAAATTTTCGTTTTTGCCCGTATCGGTGGCGTCCAGCTCCAACCCCAGCATCAGATCGTAATTCGGGGTGTAATGCAGCGCCGCCCCAACCTTGCTGACATCGCCGAAATCATAATCGTCCCCGTTTTCCCGGTTGATCAGGTGGCTCACTTCCCCATGCAGCCAGAAATCCCCGAAGCGGAGCGAGCCCAGCAGGCCACCGCCCAGATTGACGCTGCCGGTGCCCAGCTGCAGGCCGGGCATGGTGCGGTAGGTGGGGCCAAAATCGCCGGCGGGCAGGGTCAGGTTGCCCATCAGACTGATGAACTTGCTGTAATAATCGTCCCGCCACAGATTGTAGCCCAGCTTCAGTTCAAGATCGGTGATCCCCTTGTGCTTGGTGACTTTCTCGGCGCTGCCGTTGCGCATGGTCGAAGTCATGATCTTGTCGAGATCCGAGATCTTGGCGGTGGCCGACAACCGGTCCGTGAGGCCGTAATTGGCCATCAGCATGGGGCCGGAGGCCTCCATCTTCTTGGGGATCATCGGCAAGGGACTGAGCCCGCCGGTGGCGGTCAGAAACTGGGCGGAAGAGACCTGGTTTGAGCCCATCATCAAATCATCCTTGACCATGCCCATATAACCAGCGCCCACGCTCACGGAGCCCTTTGGCGGCGGCACCGCCGAGTTGACCCGGTTGGGCATGGTCATGCCCATGGGGGAAACCGCCAGCAGGGCCTGGGAAAAGGTGATCTGTTGCCCGCCATGCTCGGAGATGAATTTTTTTGCCCCGTCCTGGTCGGCAAAGGCGATGATGTTGGGAATCATGTCCGGCACCAGATCGCTGCCGATGACATAGGTGGCCCCGGCCGCGGCAATCTCCTTGCCGCTCAGCCAGTCGTGCACCAGCACCGAGGCAAAGGCCTCGATCCCGCCCGCATCGGAAACCAATCGCAGCATATCGGCTCCGCCGCAGGTCTTTTCAACCCGGCCGTCCTTGCTGGTGACAATGGCGCTCGTGCCCTGGTATTGATCGATGTACATGCCGCACAGGCGACAACCCTCGCGTTCTCCGGCTTGCGCCGCCGAGGCCAGCATGACCGCCGCGGCCAGAACCATCCCATATTTCTTCATCATTGCGCCCCTTCCCTTTTTTTGTTTACGGGTGGAAAAAATTGAAAGGGCACACTACCACAATGTACCATAAGAAAAAAATGCGGCAAATTGTCGCAGGCAGAGGCGATGGGGGGGCATCATCGGTCAGGAAAAAAGAGGGGAACAACGAAGAAGGGAGGCAGCGTTTTTTGATACTGGTTGAGGAAAAGGGGGCAGCAATCTCTAGACAGACAAACGCCCCTTTGCAGGGGCGCATTGAGAAAACGGCGGTCGGAATGAGGCTTTTCCCGGACAACTCCGGGACAGACAGGAGGCGTTTTGTCTGCCCTTTTGTGTCGGGCGACAGGCAATCCACTTGCGTTTTTGCCTGTAAAACTAACTACTCACACTGTCCTGCTTTTCCGACCGCCCGGGAAACGGGGCGGAAATCCGCCCCGAAAAACCAAACAAGCCCTTCAGCTCGCTTACATACCGGTTACAGCGCCAAACCAGCTGGTGACCAAGGCTATGGGTCCACCCGCCGCGATAACTCCGGCAATGAGGCAACTTATCGACCAGGCGCCCACCAGGCCAGCCGCCATTGCCCCCAGGCCGACTACTGCGCCCTGCATGATATCGGTGCCTACTCCGTCTGTTACCAATGCGCTGCTTCTTGTTCTGGTCTTTACCATCTGTCCATTTTTCATATCCGGCCTCCTAATAGAAAAAAGTGGTGTTCTCACTTTTCAATATAAGAATCTTTTGCGCCGGGTCAAGATATTTTTTCACATAAAATCAAATAGTTACATGAAAACTACAGGGTTAAAGATTGGCGTAAACATCAAGGTGCAGGATATCAATAAGCGATATATTCAGCTGATCATGACAACGGAAGCTTGCAGGACAATGCGGCGGCTAGAGGCCGTGCAGGGGGCAGGTGTCGCAGAGCGGGTTGGCTTTCTTGCAATATTCCTTGGCAAGACGGACCAGGAGCGCATGGTACTCGTTGAAGAGCTTCGCCTCGGCAGGCAGCTTGCCCAGGAACAGATCCTGGATTTCCTCATACCCGGCGTCTTCGGCAATGAGGTCATGCCGGAGCAGGATGCGGTAGGTGTAGGCATCCACCACGAACACCGGCTTGCCTGCGGCATAGAGGGTGATGGAGTCGGCGGTTTCCGGGCCGATCCCCTTGACTCCCAGCAGCTTTTCCCGGAGGGTGTGGGTGTCCTGATTGAAAAAGGTCTCCAAGCTCCCGCTGTCTTCACGGATGGCGGCAAAGAGGCCCTTGAGGCGCCTGGCCTTCTGGTTGTAATACCCGGAAGGCCGGATTTTTTCGGCAAGAATCTCCAGGGGCAGGGCTTCCAGGGCGGCAAAAGAGAGAAGCCCCTCCTGCCGCAAGGCCTCGATGACCAGGCTCACATTGCGCCAGCTGGTGTTCTGGGTCAGAACCGCGCCGAGCATGACCTCGAAGGGGGTTTCGCCGGGCCACCAGTGCTGGGGACCAAAATGGTCGAAAAGACGTATATGGATTTCCTGAATCCGGTTGGCCACGGGAGCCCTTGCGCCTTTAAAGAGAATCAGTCGGTACGCATGAAGAGAAAATAGATGGCAATGGCAATGGCCCCGATGAAGACCCCGGCCACGGGCAGCACCTTGTCCAGCTGGAGTTGGCCGTTCACCACCAGGCCCTCCATGTAGCGGCTCCCGCTGAAGAGCCAGAGGCCGAAGCCAAGGCCGGTCATGACCAGGGTGTTCATCGCCTGCTTGTAGAGGTTGTAACAGACAAAGGCGACAAAGGGGACCAGGAACCAGGTGTTGGTGAAAAGGCCCTTGGCGTCTACCTCGCGGAGCTGTTGCGGCACGTTGGTGCTGTTGAAAAAATCGACAATCTGCCCCAGGAATTCGGTCATGGCGGTGCGTCCTCCCTCTGTGGTGATTAGGAGCCGTTACGAAATAACCTCTGCTTTCCTGACCATTTCGTTACGGCTCTTTACGCCGTTAACAGCAGCGTAAGCGGCGCTGCTGCCGTTTGGCCATCCAGATGACGATATTATTTTGTTACAGCAGCGATTAGCGGCGACGGCTTATTTTTGCAGTCGATCCGGTGCGGTGGCCTGCTTGTACACCTTGATGGCGCAGTAGGAGCCGCACATGCTGCAAGCGTCGCCCTTGTAGGAACTCCCCTCCTCCCGGAAACGCCGGGCCTTGTCCGGATCGATGGACAGCTCGATCTGGCCTTTCCAGTCCAGATTGTTGCGGCACTTGGCCATGGCGATATCCTTGTCGATGGCGCCGGGCAGCCCCTTGGCGATATCCGCGGCATGGGCGGCGATGCGGGAGGCCATGACCCCCTCGTGCACATCCTCGGCGCTGGGCAGCTTGAGATGTTCGGCCGGGGTCACGTAGCAGAGGAAATCGGCCCCTGCCGCCCCGGCAATGGCGCCGCCGATGGCGCCGGTGATATGGTCGTAGCCCGGAGCGATGTCGGTGACCAGGGGGCCCAGCACATAAAAGGGCGCCCCGTGGCAGAGCTGTTTCTGCAACAGAATATTGGCCTGGATCTGGTTGAGCGGCATATGACCCGGCCCCTCGACCATCACCTGCACCCCGGCCTCCCAAGCGCGCTGGGTCAGCTCGCCCAGATGGATCAGCTCCTGGACCTGGCCCCGGTCGGTGGCGTCGGCCAGGCAGCCGGGCCGGATGCCGTCGCCCAGGCTCAGGGTGACCTCGTGCTCCTTGAGAATGGCCAGCAGGTCATCGAAGTGTTCGTGCATGGGGTTTTCCTTGTTGTTGTAGCTCATCCACTCGATGGTGAAGGAGCCGCCCCGGCTGACCACGCCCATGAGCCGCGGATGGTTGCGAACCCGGTCCATGGTGCTTCTGGTGATGCCGGAATGAATGGTCATGAAGTCAACCCCGTCCCGGGCCTGCTGCTCGATGACCTTGAACATGTG
>JAJZSH010000130.1 GCA_021822005.1 Deltaproteobacteria bacterium
CACGTAATAGGGAGCCTTGCCGCTCATCCTTTTTTCCAGCATGATGTTGCCCTCGATCTCGTCGAGCGGCACGTGGCCCGGCCCCTCCACCATGACCTGGCAGCCCAGGTCCCGGGCAATCTCGGCCAGTTCGCAGTTGATGATCATCTCCGCCATCTGGGCGCGGTCGTGGCTGTCGTGAATCGCCCCGGCCCGGATGCCGTTGCCGAGCGAGAGCACCGAGTCATACTTTTTCATCAGGGCGCAGACCCGGTCGAACTGCTCGTAGAGCGGGTTTTCCTGCTGGTTATGCTCCATCCACGAGACCATGAAGGTGCCGCCTTTGGAGACCAGGCCGCCGTAGCGGTAGCCCTGCTTGCGCAGCCGCTCGATGCTGAAGCGGTTGATGCCGCAGTGGATGGCCATGAAGGAGATGCCGTCGCTCAGTTGCCGCTCGATGAGTTCGAAGAGGTACTCCGGGTCGAGCTGGTTGGGGTTGTGGTACGTGCGGCTTGCCTCGGAAAAGGCCTGGTAGAGGGGGACGTTGCCCACCGGCAGGGTGGTGGCGGCCAGCACCCGGCGGCGGATCAGGTCGAGGTCGCCGCCGGTGGAGAGTTCCATCAGGGTATCGGCCTGCTCCTCTTCCGCGGCCCGGGCCTTGCTGGTTTCCAGCGCCAGATCGGCAATGTCCGAGGAGGTGCCGATGGAGGCATTGACCTTGGCCCTGAGATTGGTGCCGATGCCCACCGCCTTTTGTCCCGGCCGGTTGGGGTTCATGGGGATGACGATCTCGCCCGCTGCCACCAGGGCGCGGATGGTTTCGGGCGCAAAGCCTTCCGCCTCCGCCACCTGCTGCATGGGCGGGGTGATGATACCGTCACGGGCCAGTTCCAGTTGGGTTTTCATGCTGCTGCTCCTTTGTTGTTTTCCGCCCGCGGGCAAAAAAAATTCCGCACCACCGGTTACGGCGATGCGGAATTCTCTGGACGGATGGTTCCTTGTTTTCCAGGCTGGCAGGTCTTCTGACTCGCGGATCGTCCCTCCACCGCGCCTTCCCGCCTTGCTGGCAGTGGCATGTGCGGTGTCGGTCCCCGCTCACAGCGTCGGCCCAACGTGACGGATTCGCACCGTCTTCCCTATTCTCCGGCCCTGCCGAGCAGGGACGGCACCAGTCTGGTTATGTATGTGCCCTGGCGGGCACGGGGTTGCTCTGTTTAATAATTGTAGGAGCCGCTTCAGCGGCGATAATCGCCCTTTTTGGGTCGCGGCTGAAGCCGCTCCTACCGCTCCCTGAGCAGTTCCGCGATCTGGAAGGCGAGTTCCAGGCTCTGCTCGGCATTGAGCCGCGGGTCGCACATGGTCTGGTAATTCTCCGCCAGGTGGTGGGCCATGATGTTGCGGCCGCCGCCGGTGCATTCGGTGACGTTCTCGCCGGTCATCTCGAAATGCACGCCCCCAGGCACCGTGCCCTCGGCCCAGTGGATCTCGAAGAAGGTGCGGATCTCCTGGAGGATGTCGTCGAAGCTCCGGGTCTTGTGGCCGGTCTCGGCGGTGTAGGTGTTGCCGTGCATGGGGTCGCAACTCCACACCACGCGGAAGCCCTCCTGCTTCAGGGCTCGCACCAGCGGCGGCAGGTTCTCGGCGATCTTCCTGGCGCCGAAGCGGGTGATCAGGGTAAGGCGACCCGGCTCGTTGGCCGGATTGAGGGCCTGGACCAGCTTCTTCACGTTGTCGATCTCGTGGTTCGGCCCGATTTTCACGCCGAGGGGGTTGTGCACCCCGCGGAAGAATTCGACATGGGCACCTTCCAGCTGGCGGGTGCGCTCGCCGATCCAGAGCATGTGGGCCGAGCAGTCGTACCAGTCGCCGGTGGTGGAGTCCTGCCGGGTCAGGGCCTGCTCGTAGCCGAGCAGCAAGGCCTCGTGCGAGGTGAAGAAGCTGGCCTGCTGCAACTGCGGGATGTCGGTGTCGAGCCCCACGGTGCGCATGAAGTTGATGGCCTGATCGATCTGGGCGGCCAGCCGCTCGTACTGCTGCCCCTGGGGTGAGGTCTTGACGAATTCGTTGTTCCAGGCGTGGACCCGGTCCAGGGCTGCGTAGCCGCCGAGGGTGAAGGCGCGCAGGATGTTCATGGTGGCGCAGGCGAGGAAGTAGCCCTTGACCATGCGCTGGGGGTCGGGCCGCCGCGCCTCCGGGGTGGGGTCGATGGCGTTGACCATGTCGCCGCGATAGCTCGGCAGTTCGACGCCGTTCACCATCTCGGTGTCGGCCGAGCGCGGCTTGGCGTACTGGCCCGCCATCCGGCCCAGTTTCACCACCGGCTTGCCGCCGGCGTAGCTCATGATCACCGCCATCTGCAGGATGACCTTCAGGAGTTCACGGATGGCCGGGGCGGTGCACATGGTGAAATCCTCGGCGCAGTCGCCGCCCTGGAGCAGGAATGCCTTGCCGACCTCCACCTGGGCGAGCTTCTGCTTGAGGTCGCGGATCTCACCGGCAAAGACCAGCGGCGGCAGTTGGGAGATGGTCGCTACCGCGGCCGCGTATTCCTGCTGGTCCGGCCACCTGGGCTGCTGGAGGGCCGGAAAATGCTGCCAACTCGTCTTGCTCCACTCATGCTGTGCCATGACATTTTCTCCAAGCGCTTGAGCCACGAAACCCACCAAAAAACACGAAAAGGTTTTGGTGGCCGTTACTTATGGATGGCCGTGCAGTTTGAAACATTTCGCGGATTTGGTGGCCATTCTCTTCAACCCTCTTTGGCGCCGGGCAGGGCGCAGGGGCCGCCGGCGCAGCAGATCTCCACGTCAAAGGCGTTCAGTATCCGCAGTTCCGGTTCCCGCCGGGATTCCGGCAGCGGGCTGCAATCCCGCTCGGCCGCCAGGGCCAGGGCCGTCTCCTTGCTCGGGATGGCATCAAGCCCGGTGGCAATGACCTTGCCGCTCCTGCTGTCGAGCAGTTCGGCATCCTCGCCGTTGGTCACCACCGCGAGCGGGATGAGACGCTGCTGGTCCAGTACCCTGGCCGCCGCGATGGCCGGCCGTTCGCGGGTCACCAGTGAACCGGGCCCGTAGCGCACCACCATGACCCGCTGGCCACCCGCCGAAACCACCAGGTCGATCTTCGAGACCACGAACTGCTGGGCAAAGAGGGTCTCGATTTTCAAGCGCGGTTCGAGGTCGCCCTTGGCAAAGCCCTTTTTCTCAACGAGCAGCCGCATCAGCTTCTGGCGGTAGCGTTCGTCGTCGGTATCCACCAGCGGTTCAGCGGTGACATAATCCACCAGGGTGCCGTAGATCATGTGGTGCGAGGGGATATCCGCCATCTGCGCGCTGCCTCCCGAAACGCAAAGAGGGGGCCGCAGCCCCCTCGTCATGAGCCGCTTAAGATCAAGCGGCTATTACGGTGCCGCTCTTACAACTCCAGCCAGGACTCGCTAAAGACGGCCTGGCCGGACAGCGCCTTATAGGTCTTATAGTGCTCAAGGGCGATACCGGAGAGGGTGGCCGGATCCGGATCGTTGCCGTCCATCATCGCATGCACCATATCGACGTGGGCCTGGCGCTCGCCCTTGCAGATCGCCATCAGCTCGGAGTCGTAGGCGTTGACGATGGCGGTGGTGATGCCGTACTTCATCAGCATGATGAGGTAGGTGCGGTCCAGGTGCTTGCGCAGGTGTTCGGCCACGCCGTTACTGACGTTGGAGAGGCCCACGGTGGAGCCGGCGCCCGGCGCGATCTCCTGCAGCATGCTCAGGAACTCGAGGCCCGAGGCGATCTGATCGGCGCCCAGGGTGATCGGGGTGGCGATCGGGTCGAAGATCATCTTCTCGTTGGGGATGCCGGCCTCGGAGAGGGCCATCATCAGATCCACCGCCATGGCGGCGCGCTCGTTGGAGTCGCGCGGCATGCCGTCCGGACCCCACAGGAGGGCGATGACGTTGCAGCCCGCCCCTGCGGCCACCGGAATCAGCTTCTGCATGCGTTCCGGCTGGGCGGAGATGGAGTTCATGATGGCGGCGGTTTTGTTCTTCACCACGGCAAAGCCGGCAGCCATGGCATCGGTATTGGTGGTGTCGAGGCAGAGCGGCACGTCGGTCACCGCCTCCACGGTCTGCACCACCCAGGGCATCAACTCGGTGCCGTCCTTGCGGGCCGGGCCGATGTTGAGGTCGAGGTAGGATGCACCGGCCGCGGATTCTTCCTTGGCCATCTCCTGCACCGGAGCGGCATTGCGTTCCTTCATGGCGGTGCCGCTCCGCTTGCCCATGATGTTGATGCTCTCGGCAATGGCTAATACCTTCTGGGACATGCCTCTTCTCCTTTCGTTAGCGTTGGCAATATGGTCCGGCCCGCGGGGGCCGTAATTTTTTAGGTGCTGATCGCTCGATTGCGCCGGAATGAAGAGCGGTTAACGCGCAAAAATAGCGTTAAAAAAAGAGGATGTCAATAACCAAAGAAATCGGGCCGGAAAAAGGGGGGCGGGCGGGCCGGGCAGCTGGAAGAAATAGCGGTGTAGCCGTCCTCATTATGATAGAATTTAATAATAAACGTCTTTATTGTAATTTGTGTGCCAAGTCAGGTGCTGTCGTGAAATGGAATTTTTTCCCCGATTTATGCATTTCAAGCATTCCCAGCGCATGGAGGCCAAGCAGGTCGGCTCTGGCGGTCTGGTAAACGACCCCATGTGTCCGCATATGTGTCGTGAAGGTAAAAATCGTGTCCGGGTGTTCCAGAGCGCTTGCCAGCAGGGCCCTTTGCCGATGGTTTAATTGTGGATGCTTCTTCAGAAGCTGGAGGGCGTTTCTGGATTCCTTCTGTTTTCCTTTCAGGTAGATTCGCAGTTCGTCAACCGCCAGTTTTATGGCCCGCAGGTGGAACATGATGAAATAGGTCATATCTCTGTCGTCTGTTTCCGCATAAAGAAACGAACGGTAATACTGTATCGAGGCCCTGCGCATGATCCTTGAGATGGAAAGATACTCGAACAGCCAATATTTTCTTTTGAGCAAAAACCAGTAAAAGAGGGCCCTGGCCGTGCGGCCGTTGCCATCCACAAAAGGATGCAGATATGCCAGCCAGAAATGGAGGATAATGCCGCGAATGACTGGATGGACAAACTCCTCACCATCTTCCTCGTTGGCAAAATTGCAGAGTTGGTGGATTGATTTATCGATGATTTCTGGTGGTGGCGGGGTGTGCAGCACGTGATCTTTTTCATCATACACCCGGATATCGCCATCTGCCGCTGTCCGGAAACGCCCTTCCTGTTCCGGAGCTTCCAGCGTCTCTTTTGAAATAAGACGATGGAACTCGAGCAGCAATTCCGCAGAGAGGGGTTCATTCACATAATCACGAATTTTGGTGATCGTAATATAGTTATTGAAGATCATCCTTTCGGCATGATTCGCCGGCTGCCGGCCAGACCGCAGCATTTCCTTGGCAACGACTCGGGTTGTTGCCGCCCCCTCCAACTGGCTGGAGGTAATGGCCTCTTCGATGATCGATTTGAGGATATATCGCTGTTTCTCCTCGCTTTGCAGGGCCGGTTCATCGATTAAAATCTGGCCGGCAGTATTTTGGTCCAGAAAATGCAGGGCCTTTTGAGCATTGTCAGGAATCCAATAGGTGAAATTTTTTCCTTCGCGATCCGCAAGCGGTATGCCTTTTACGCCGCGGATGATTCTGCTCAATTTGAGGGCCGTCCATGCCTTCTCGGGGGTGATGGCAGGGGGAAAAGTGAGGTATTTAAATTTGTCCCAGTAGAGATATTCGCTGTCTGCTTTTTTAATAACTGGTTCCAGAACCATTATAAGCGTAAACAAGGAACCTTGGTTTGCCTGTAAGATGGACTGCCAGTCAGGCGCCTTCTCCGGTATCTTCACGTCTTTTCACCCCGCCAAAGTCATCTTAATAAAACGACAATGAACTGTTATGAATAATCATTTTTCTAAAATACTAAATCACCATAGATTAGTATTTTTAGGAAAACAAGAAAAATACTAAATTGGTGGAAATTAGTATTTTGTTGGTAGAAAGAAGAAGAGCTGGCTGTTAGCGGCTGGCCAGCCATTTGCGGAGGAGGAAGCGGGCAAGGTCGCCGGCGCAGGGGGAGGGGTGGTCGGCCGGCGTGCTGTCAATCGCCACCGCAGCCGGATCAAGGGCTAGACGCCAGCCCTCGCGGGCGGCGCGGCGGCAGAAATCGGCGTCGGCATACCCGGCGCGGAAGCCGTTGTCCAAAGGGCCGATGTCGTCCAGCACCTCGCGCCGGAAGATGAGCGCCTGGCCGGAAAGCCAGGCAGCGGGCAACGGCGTTGCCTGTTCAGCCGGGATTTGTCCATCGGGCTGGTGGCGAAAGAGCGAGGGCAGGGGGCCGGCATTGCTCAGGGTGGTGTGGTCCGGCGTCACCAGCCGCGGGGCGATGAGGCCGAGCTCCGGCCGGTCGTCGAGCAGGGTCAGCAGTTGATACAGGGTGCGGGGCTGGAGGCGGATGGAATCTTGCCACAGCGAGAGATAGCGGCCCTTGGCCAGGCGCAGGGCCTGGTTCATGGCCGCGACCGCCGTGGCGTCGTCGCGCTCCTCGAAGAAGAGCACCGCGGGATGGGTCCGAAACAGTTCGGCTGGCGGCGGGGTGCTGGCGCGGTAGACCACGATGGCCTCGCAGGCCACCGGGTCGGCGGTGGTGACCAGGGCAGCCAAAAAGTCGTGCAGTTGTTCCGGGCTGCCGCTGTATGCGAGGCAGAGCGAGAGGTCGGGGATGATCTCCATGGCCGCCCGCGTGGTGGACGTTACCCGCGGCCCTCCGGCAGTTTCGCCTGCACCGTGGGGAACAGGCTCATGTCGGTGTGGGGCAGGAAGAGCGAGGCCATGTAGTGGCTCATGAACTGGGCGCTTTCCGACAGCTCCAGGTTGGTGATGAGCGAGCTGACGATCATCCGTTCCCGGAAGCGGACATGGTCGGTGAGGCTGATCTGGCAGCCCAGCATGGAGCCGTTGCCCAGATAGTAGAACTTGTCGCGGTCGATGTCCGGCAGCAAGCCGATGCAGATCGCCTGTTCGAGGTCGATGTAGGCGCCGAAGTTGCCGGCCATGATCACCCGGTCGAGGTCGTCGAAGGTCATGCCCACCGATTCCAGCAGGGTGACGTAGCCCGCGTACATGGCGCCCTTGGCCCGGATCAGGTTGTCGAGGTCCACCTCGGTAATGGCGATGTCCTCGCCCATGAGGGTTTCCTTGCCCCAGGCCAATACGTACTCGTAGCCATCCGCCCCTTCCCGGATGCGCGGGTGGTCGAGGCCGCGGTTGAACTTGCCCTGTTGGTCGATGACCCCGGCCTCCAGCAGCTCGGCGACGATGGCGATGAGGCCGGAGCCGCAGATGCCGCACGGCTTGATGCGGTCGATGGTGATGATCATCGGCTCAAAGGTCTGGGGGTGGATGTGGAAGTTTTCGATGGCGCCGGCATTGGCCCGCATGCCGTGCCTGATGCCGCCGCCCTCAAAGGCCGGGCCGGCGGAGCAGGCGGCGCAGACCATCCACTCCTCGTTGCCCACCACGATCTCGCCGTTGGTGCCGATGTCGATGAAGAGGGTGAGTTCCGGGCTTTTGTACATCCGGCAGGCATGCACGCCGGAGATGATGTCGCCGCCCACGTAGCTGGCCACCGCCGGGTAGAGGAAGAGGCGGACCGAAGGGTGGGCGTGGATGCCCAGGGCGGCGGCGCGGGTCAGCGGGAAGTGGCTGCACGTTGGCACATAGGGCGCCTCGCGCAGGAACTTGGGATTCAGGCCCAGCAGCAGGTGGCTCATGATGGTGTTGCCCGCGGCCATGATGTAGCTGATGTCGCTCGGGCTGATCATCACCTTGGTGCAGACTGTGTCGATCACCGCGTTGATGGTGTGGACCACCTTTTCCTGGAGGGCCTTGAGACCACCGGGCCGCTGCGAATAAATGATGCGGGAGATGACGTCCTCACCGCAGCCGATCTGGTCGTTGTAGGCGCTGGCCTCGGCGATCACCTCGCCGGAATTGAGGTTGATCAACACTCCGCAGACCGTGGTGGTGCCGATGTCCACCGCCAGGCCATAGAGGTTGCCGGTGGTGTC
>JAJZSH010000131.1 GCA_021822005.1 Deltaproteobacteria bacterium
CTGGTTTCTCCAGACCTCGCCGGAACTCTGCATGAAGCGGCTGCTGGCCCGCGGGTATCCAAAAATCTTCCAGCTCTGCCATTGTTTTCGCCAGGCCGAACGCGGCCGCAAGCACCTGCCGGAATTTACCATGCTCGAATGGTACCGGGCCGCGAGCGACTGCCACGACCTGATGGCCGAGACCGAGCGGTTGCTTGGGGTGGTGGCCGGTGCGTTGGGATCAGGCAGGGAGTTGGTGTATCAGGGGCAGCGGATCGCGCTTGCCCCACCCTGGGAACGGCTCACCGTGGCCGAGGCCTTTACCCGCCATGCCCCGGTTTCGGTAGCGGAGGCCTTGGCGCGCGGAGATTTCGACGAGGTGCTGGTGCAGCACATCGAGCCCCGGCTTGGCGTGGGGCAGCCCACTTTCCTGTATGAATACCCGGCTGCCCTGGGTTCGCTGGCGCGGCTCAAGCCCGGCGATCCGGGCGTGGCCGAACGCTTTGAGCTTTATCTGGCCGGCGTCGAACTGGCCAACGGCTTTTCCGAACTGACCGATCCGGCCGAACAGCGGCGCCGCTTTGTGGCGGATCAGGAGGCGATCCGCAGCCAGGGCCGCGACCCTGGCCCGCTGCCGGAGAAATTTCTGGACGAATTGACCGCCATGCCGGAGGCCGCTGGCATGGCCCTGGGCATCGACCGGCTGGTGATGCTGTTCGCCGACGCCACGGCCATCGATCAGGTGGTGGCCTTTACCCCCGAGCAGCTGTAGATAAAGAGAATGCCGAGGGCCGAGGATCGCGGATAAACCCGCTCCTGCGGGTGCGAGCCGCGGGCAAGGTTGTGGCAGGAGCGGCTTCAGCCGCGACTTGTTTAGCGAAGCACCGCGGTAGCCAGCCGCTTCTGGATAAGCTGGAGATCGACCCAGGCGGCCTTTTTCATCTCCGGATTGCGGAGAAGAAAGGCCGGCGAGAAGGTGGGCATCAACGGGATCTGCTGGCAGCTGTGCCAGGCGCCGCGCAGTTGCAGAAGGTTTTTCTTGCTGTGCAGCAGAGCCTGGGCCGCGAGGCCGCCCATGGCGCAGATGATCTTGGGCCGCACCGCGTTGATTTGCTGAAGCAGAAAGGGGTGGCAGAGGGCGATTTCTTCGGGCCGCGGTTCATGGCCATCCGCCGGGTGGCACTTGACCAGGGTGGCCAGATAGAGGTCCGCCCGGCTCAAGCCAATGGCGCCGACCATTTTCATGAGTAACTTGCCTGCCTCGCCCTGGAAGGGCAGCCCGGCAGCGTCATCCTCTCCGGCCGGCAGCTCGCCCACGATAAAGAGCTTCGCCCCGACCTCCCCCTCGCCGAAGACAATCTTTTTCCTTCCCTCATGCCGGCCACAGCGGCGGCACTCGCCCAGTTCCTCGCGGATATCGGCCAGGCTGATGGCGCTGGCAGGTGGCGTGGTGGAGGCGCGACGCGGTCGTCCGCTCTCGGTTGCTGCCGGCGTTTGCGTTTTGGGGGCAGTTGGTGGGTCGGGATGGAGAAAGCGCCTGAGTCCAGGGGTGGCCGGATAGCTGTCGATGCCCATGGCCTCCTGGAAGGCCAGCAGATTCCGCGCGTCGCGGGCCAGTTCGGCCAGCGCCATCGGGTCGGGCGGGGTCGTTGGTTTCTCTTGTTCCATTTCCGTTTTATACCCCGGTCGGTAGCGAAAACCAAGGTGCAATCCGCCTGGTTGCCTATGGGGACCGATTGGTCTACACTGGTTTTGGCGCGTGGCCCTTTTCCCTTGGTAAGGAGGAGACATTATGGCGGAATTCCGAATCTGCACCACCTGCGGCTACCGGCGCGGCTTTCATGTGCACTTCCGCGAGACCGCGGACAGCGGGGTGGTTATCGGGCTAATTTGCCCTAACTGCGGGCAATCCTACGAGCTGGGCTGGCGTGAGGGGGATGTCACCACCCCGCTCACCGTTACGCCGGGGCCGGTTTATCCGGACAAGGGTTAGAGTGGCTCCGGGCTCCGCTTGCCGGTTCACCGTGGAACGGAAAAGGCTTTCCGGCAAGACCACCCTGGCGAGAGGCGTGCGGGATGCGTGGAGGCGGGAGATGCAATCCCTGACCGGTGCGGGAAAACGATCCCTGGGCCGGAGGGGAAGGAGCGGCGACTTGCAGCTCAGAGGGGGAGAGGGGGCGCCGGGGTATTCTCGCTTTTCTCCGCCCCGGCAGGGGCCTCCCCGGTGGCCGGCGCAGGGCTTGAAGCGGGCAGAAGTTTTTTGATATTCATGGCCTGGGCCATTATGGTCATGTAGGCCTTGTGGTAGGCGGCGGAGTCAAAGGTGCCAAGACGTCTTTTGGATGAACGGGTGACATAGTTGAGGATGATGCGGGGCACCTCGTAGTGGTGGATGGTGTTGTATTCCACGCTGCGCCCGTTTTCCACAAAAAAGATCCGGTTCAGATAGAGGTACTCTTCTCTCTTCCCGAGATAGTCATAGTCCCGGTAGGTATTCGGTCCGTACACCAGTGGCGGCAGGTGGTCGCTCACCAGGATGATCAGGCTTTTCGGGTCGATGCGCACCAGTTCCTTCACAAAGGCGGCAATGGCCTGGGTGCGGTAATAGTACTGGTTGACCGCGCGCTCCAGCTGTTCATCCTCGGGGCCACCCGCAACCTCTATGATTTTCGGACGTTTTTCCGTATTGATGTCGTTGGGGGTATGGCCATACATGGTCAACACATAGTTGAACATGGGGGTATGGGGATGCTCCTTGAGCCACTGGGTGACGAATTTCAGATTCTGGCGTAACAGGTCCCCATCGAACATGTAATCCTCGCCGCTGACCTCTCCCCTGAAAAAATAGGACTCCCTGGATGGGGCGTATTCACTGGGATAATAGGCATTTTCAAAGCCGATTCCTTCGTAGGCATTGGTGGAATTGAAAAAATCGGGCCGGTAGCCGTTGGTGGCCATAGTATGATAACCGGCTTCGCCGAGAAGACTTGGCAGGCAAGCGGTTTTGGCGCCGGTGAAGACATTGAACTCGACGCCGGAGAGTTCCCGCATGGCAGGCACGCCGCAGAGCAGTTCAAACTCGGCCTGTCCGGTGCCACCCCCGAAAACCGGGGAGTGGGACAGGCCGCCCTTGTGCCTGAATATCTCCTCAAAGTCGGGATGGGCGGGCTTGCGCGAGTACCTGGCGGCAAGAAGCAGTTCCGGATCGAGAAAACTTTCGAGCACGATGAGGTGCACGTTCCGCTTGTTCCGCTGCTTCTTGACCCTCGCGACCACCCTGTCCTTGTCCAGGAGATAGAAGGGATTGTTCCGATAGTGGGCGGTCTTCTCCAGCATGTTTAGGCGCTCGGCCTCGCTGTAAAGGGCCATGCCGATCCGACCGTTGTTGGCGGCGCTCATTACATCGGAATAGGTGACGATCTCTCCCTGGGTTTTTTCAAAGGTCGCCATGAATGCCGCGGGATACCGTTCCACCGCCGCATAAAGACCGAGGAGCGGCAGGAGCCCCAGGGCTATCGGCATGACAGCGTTCCAGCGCACGTTCCAGAGAAAGACGAGGGGGGGAAGCCCATAGAACAGGACGAACACCAGTCTGAGCCAGATCGGCATGACGGCGAACAGTTCCGGCAGCTCCGCGATTTCGATGATGCGCGGCATCCGGCCGAGCTGGATGCGGTAGAGATCGAAAATAGCGTAAGCGAACACGATGGGCACCGCGACGATCAACGCCTGCCAGCGCGATTTTCTGGTGATCGTGTTGCCGAAAAAATAGAGGTAGAAAAGCAGAGGGATCTCAAATCGCCAGGCCGGCAGCAGCGAGGGAAACCCGCCGAGCTGCTCCATGATGATCGTGTAGCCGGCAAGAAAGCAGAAAAAAGCGGCGTAGCGATTCAACAGCAGAGGCGCCAAGGAATGAACTATGTGGAGAGACGGTCTGTTCATGGACAAGGGAAAGTTACCGATCAACGGCACGGCATAAAATTAAAAAAGCACTATACACAAAACCGCTCCTTTTTCCTCAAATAATGTCCGAGGCGTTTTTTCCTGGCGCAAGACCGGGATGGTCAACGTTTCATCGGCAAAGAGCTTGTGGGGCGCAACACACGGACGCTGACGACTTCGCCATATTTGTTGCCATCGGCAGCCGGTCAAGGCGGCGTGGCCGCGAGGCGGACAGATTGAGGCGCTGATTCGCGATGGTTTTGCGTGAGGAGGACGGTATGGCGGAGTTCGGGGTTTGCACCACTTGTGGCTGCCGGCGCGGCTTTCATGTGCATTCCCGCGAGACCGCAGAGGTGGGGTGGGCATCAGGCTCGTTTGCCCCAACCGCGGGCAGTCTCCTGCGAGCCGGGATGGCGTGGTGGGGACGTGAGCACCCCCTCACGGTTACGCCGGGGCCAGTGTACTCGAATAAAGGCTGGAGCGGCGCGGCTGTTGAAAAAAGTTGCAGCAGGTCCATGTGGGTGATAGGCTTGAGGTAGCCCGTATTTTGGGGTAGCCCTGGGAAAGCGATGTTGTTGTCACCGCTCTTCTGTTTTTCGTTTTTGACGACAAACGCCGCTTCTCCAAAACATCTACCTATTGGAACCAAAAAGGAGGGCAAGATGGCACGGATAACCTTGCCGGATATCGCGCTTCGGGAACATACCCTTGAAAGCCTGCCAAGGCTGAGGGAGTTGCGGGAGTTGTCGTTTGCCCGCCGGCCCGCGATCTGCATCGAACGGGCCAGGCATGTAACCAGGTATCTCAAGGATGTTGACCAGGCGACCGACACCCCGGAGGTGCGGCAGGCCAAAAAGGTGCATTATTTCCTCGAACGGAAGAGCGCCTGCTTCCATGATCGCAATCTGTTGGCCGGATCGACGACCAGCAAGGAGCTTGGGGCCCCGCTCTTTCCCGAATATTTTGCCCTGACCCTCTGGCCGGAGCTGCTGACGGTCAGCGAGCGCAAGAAGAATCCTCAAAAACTTTCCCTGGAAGATGCCCGCGAACTCAATTTTGATATCTTTCCATTCTGGATGGAGAGGAATGTTCTCGAACAGGCACGTAAGCGGATCAGCGATCCCACCGGCCTGAATCTTTTCGAAAGCCTGGTCTTTTTCATTGCCGGCAAGGCGGGCTGTATCTCCCACTGCGTGCCGTCCTATGTCGCGATGCTGGAGAAAGGCCTTGACGGCATTATCGCCGAGGCGGCCGGCCATGAGAAAGAATGCCGCCAGGCGGCCGGCGATGAGGAGCGGCGCAAGGCGGATTTTTACCAGGCCATGGGGATCGCCCTGGAAGGGGTCAAGGCGTATGCCGCCAACCTTGCCGCCGAGGCGGAGAGACTGGCGGCCCGGGCAGGCGACCCAACCCGGAAAAACGAACTGGCTGAGCTGGCCGCCGTCTGCCGCCGGGTACCGGCCCAGCCGGCGCTAACCTTTCGGGAGGCGATCAATGCCATCTGGCTCTGCCAGGTGGGCATCCATGCCGAGAACATCAACATGGCCATGAGCCCGGGGCGGCTGGACCAGCTCCTTTATCCCTACTATCGGCGCGACATCGAGGCCGGGCGGCTGACGGTGGCCGCGGCGCTCGAACTGGTGGGCTGCCTGTGGCTGAAGCTGGCCGACAATGTCGCCATGGTGCCGGAGGCCTCGGAAGAGCTGTTCGGCGGCGCCGGCACGGTGCCGGCCATCACCCTCGGCGGCGTCGACACGCAGGGCGAGGACGCGGTGAACGATCTCACCTATGTCATGCTGCGAGCCACCGAGTTGCTGCAGATTCGCGACCCCAATGTCAATGCCCGTTACCATTACGAGAAGAATCCCCCGGCATACAGCCAACGGGTTGCCGAGGTGATCATCAACACCAGGGCGGTCCCCGCCTTTTTCAATGATGCCGTCAATATCGATGCCTTGGTCGGCCAGGGCGAAGCGCTGGAGCATGCCCGCGATTACGCGGTGATCGGCTGCGTGGAGCTGGCGAGCAACGGCCGGGATTATCCGGCCTCGAGTTCCATCATCCTCAATTTGGTCGCCCCCCTGGAAATGGCCCTGCACGGCGGCAGGAGGCTGATCAGCGGCGACCATCAGATCGGGCCGCGGACGCCGGAACCGGCGCAACTTAAGAGTTTCGAACAGTTTTGGGAGGTTTTCAAGACCCAGCTCGATTGGCTGATCGGCCGGGCCATCGACCTCAACGAGCACTTCGGGGCCGTGCATCAGGAGATGATGCCCTCGCCCCTGCTCTCCGCCCTCTTCGAGGGACCGATGCAAAAGGGTGCCGACCTGATCCGCGGTGGCGCTCGGTACAATTCTTCGGGCGCGACCCATATCGGCTTCGCCGATGTCGTCGATTCCCTGAACGCCATCGAGCAGCTGGTCTGGACGGAGGGGAAGTTTTCCTTTGCCGGGCTGCGCGAGGCACTGGACAACGATTTCGCCGGCGATGCCGGCGAGAAGATGCGTCTCTTCCTGAAAAACCATACCCCCCGATACGGCACGGAACACCCGGTTGCCAGGAAAAACGCCAAGAACCTTATCCGCCACCTCTTCGAAGTCTATCAGGGCCATACCAACTACCGCGGCGGCAGATACCGGCCCGCCTACTGGACCATGACCAACCACGCCGGGCTGGGCGCGTTGGCCGGGGCCATGCCCCATGGCCGCAAAAGCGGCGAACTCCTGGCCAGCGGCATCACCCCCGTTTCGGGGGCGGCGCCGGAACTGACGGCCTGCCTCAATGCGGTTGCCGACCTGGGCGGCAGGGAGGTGCCGGGCTGCTGGGCCTTTAACATGAAATACACCCCCGAGGCCGACCAGGAGGCCATGCGGGATCGCTTTGCCCAGACCGTTGCTGCCTATTTTCGGGCTGGCGGCCAGCAGGTGCAATTCAACCTGATGACCTACGCGATGTTGCTGGATGCCAAGGCGCATCCGGACAAGTACCCGGAGTTGATGGTGCGCGTCTCCGGTTATTCCGCCTATTTCAAGGATCTCAATGAAATGATGCGGAACGAGTTGATCAGCCGCAGCCAGTACACCCTCTCCACCGGCGCGGCTGTCCCGTTTCCGGGCCTGCCTGCCGATGGGAAGAAAGCGGAACCTGGCGGGCAGACGATTGGGGACTGGTTGCGAAAGGCATTGAGCCGCCTGCTCCTGTTCACCCCCGCCAACCGGCCCTGGAGGGATTTCGATAAGTGCCTCAAGTCGGAAGTGGCGGAGGAGTTCCTGCAGCTGCTGCTGCGCCTGATGGAGTTGACCTTCGCCGTCAACCCGGCCTTCAGGAAGAATATCGAAGGATTCGCTGGCCGTTATCTGTTCAAGAGCGCGGATGGGGAGGTCACCATGGCGGCGATTTTCAAAGACGGCACGATGGAGGTCAGGGAAGCGCTCATCGACAACGCGGATATCACCGTCACCTTCCGCAACGGCCGTACCCTGCTCAACCTCATTCTCTCGCCCCGGCAGGACATTTTAGGTTCCATGCTGCGCCAGGACGTAAAAACCGAAGGAAACCTCAACTATCTGTACAGGTTCGGCGCCATGGCCAAGCAGCTCCAACTGATGATGCCGAGAATATGAACAGGGGCTTGGTGGGGGACATCGGTCGCTATGCCGTCCATGACGGGCCGGGGATCAGAACCACGGTCTTTTTTAAAGGCTGCCCGCTCCATTGTCCCTGGTGCCATAACCCCGAATTCATCGCCGGCAAGCCGGAGGTCGCCTTCTACCCGGAACGCTGCCTCGGCTGTGGCGATTGCGTGGCCGCCTGCCCGGAAGGCGCGATCACCGTGCAGGGCGGCGCGGCGCGGATATTGCGGAGCCGTTGTTCCGGCTGCGGCCTTTGCGCGGCACCCTGCCCGGCCTTGGCCCTCAAGCGGACCGGGCAGTGGCACACGGTGGAGAGCCTCACGGAACTCATCCTCCGCGACCGGCTCTTTTACGAAACTTCCGGCGGCGGCGTTACCCTGTCCGGCGGAGAGCCCACGCAGCAATTGGGCTTTGCCGGCCAACTCCTGCGGAGCCTCAAGGGCCATGGCCTGCACACTGCCATCCAGACCTGCGGCCTCTTTTCCTGGGAGGCCTTTGCCGAGCAGGCCCTGGCTTCG
>JAJZSH010000132.1 GCA_021822005.1 Deltaproteobacteria bacterium
CTTGGCGCCCGGCCTGACGAGCTTATCTTTACCAGTTGCGGCACGGAGTCCGACTCCACCGCCATTCTCTCCGCCTTGCAGTCCTTCCCGGAAAAACGGCATATCGTCACCACCCGGGTCGAACATCCGGCGGTGAAAAATCTCTGCGAAAGCCTGGACAAACTCACCGGCCACAAGCACCGGATCACCCAGCTGCCGGTGAACAGCGACGGCACCCTCGATCTTGCGCTCTACGAAGACAGCCTCAGTGACGAAACCGCCATTGTCAGCGCCATGTGGGCAAACAACGAGACCGGAGTCATCTTTCCCATCAAGGAAATGGCGGAGATCGCCAAGAGCCGGGGGATTTTGTTTCACACCGATGCGGTGCAGGCGGTGGGAAAAATTCCCATCAACCTGTCACAAGTACCGATTGATTTCCTCTCGCTTTCCGGGCATAAATTACATGCTCCCAAGGGGATCGGCGTTCTCTATGTTCGCAAGGGCACGCCTTTTGTCCCTTTTATTATCGGCGGACACCAGGAACACGGCCGCCGGGGCGGCACGGAAAACGTGGCCTCCATCGTCGGCCTGGGCAAGGCCTGTGAGCTGGCGGCCCAGCAGATGCAGGATGAAAATACCAGGGTGAAGGTCCTGCGGGACAAGCTTGAAGATGGGTTGCTGGCCAACATCCCAAGCTCCCTGCTCAATGGGCACAAGACCCTGCGTCTGCCCAATACGACCAATATCAGTTTTGAGTATGTGGAGGGCGAGGCGATTCTCCTTCATCTCGACCGCTTCGGGATCTGCGCTTCCTCAGGGTCCGCCTGCACCTCCGGGTCGCTGGAGCCTTCGCATGTCATGCGGGCCATGGGCGTGCCCTTTACCGCGGCGCACGGCTCGATCCGCTTGAGTCTCAGCGTGTACAACACCGAAGCCGAGGTTGATTTCGTTTTGGAAAAATTGCCGCCGGTCATCGCCCAGCTCCGCGAGATGTCGCCGTTTTGGCAGGGTGAACACAAAGGCAAGACCGGCAACAGTCAATGCAGCAGTGTCAACGGCGAGTGCAGTTGCTCCTAATAGAAACGCGATAAGGATAACACCATGAAGGTTATACCGGCTTCGTTTGAGATACTTGAGGAACTGGACCACCAGAGCCTGGCTGTGCGCATCGAGGCGTGCGGGCGTCTGTGCTACAAATCCGAGGACAAGATCAGCGAGGATTCGGCCGAGCCTTTTGTAAAGGGAATTGTCAAGCACGGCCACAATTCGGTCATGGAGATGGCGGCCCTGACCCTGCGGGTTGAGATTGACAGCGAATCGCTGGTCAGCCAGTTTTTGAGCGTGATTCCGAAATACGTTCAGTTTGACCGGCTTGAGAAAAAGGTGCTGCTCATCACCGGAACCATCCGGGCTTTCCGTGAATTGGCACGGGATTACGGCAAGGTCAAGGTGATCAAGGCCATGGCCGGGCATCTTGCCGGATTGTATCCGCTCTTCTTTTTTGACCTGGCGCCGAAACGTGGCTGGCTTCCCCAGGACGGGGTTCTTGTCACCCGGCTGCCGCTGGGGGAGGTCGACGCCCTTTCCGCGGATTTGCTGGCAAAACACCGGTATGTGGCGGTGCGGTTTATAACCAACCGGGCCGTGACCCATGAGATCGTCCGGCACCGGCCCTGTTCCTTTTTGCAGGAAAGCCAGCGCTATTGCCGGTATGCCGATGACAAATTCGGCAACGAGATCACCTTTATCCGGCCCATGTTCTTTGCCGAGGGGAGCAGCGAATACCACCTCTGGGAAAAGGCCATGCTGGAGACGGAGAAAATCTATCTGAAGCTCCTTGCCACCTCTTCGCCGCAGGCCGCCAGAACCGTATTGCCCAACTCCTGCAAGACCGAGATCATTGTCTTTGCCAACCTGCTGGAGTGGCTGCACATCTTCAGGCTTCGCACCCCCAGGAATGCCGAGCCTTCCATGCGAGAGGTGATGATCCCGCTTGCCAAGGCCTTCCGGGAGAGATTTCCGGCTGTTTTCGCGGATACCTCCTTTGCGGCAGAATAGAGAATAGCAGAAAAATTCGGGGGTGCGAGGCCCAGCCCAGCGCCCCATGGCATTATTACGGGAAATCGAGAACAATTTATTTAAGGAGGAAGGAAATGGCTTTAGATCCCACAAAACATGCAGACTGGGAGATTGCGGAAGAGGCGGAAAGCCGCATGAAAACCGTGTACGAGCTTGCCGAAAAGCTCGGACTTGAAAAGGAAGAGCTGCTGCCCCACGGCCACTATGTCGCCAAACTCGATTACCGGAAGATTCTTGACCGCCTGAAAGACAAACCCGATGGCAAGTATGTCGATGTGACAGCCATCTCCCCGACGCCCCTGGGCGAAGGCAAGTCCACCTGCTGCATGGGTCTGGTCCAGGGGTTGGGCAAGCGGGGCAAGAGCGTTGTCGGCGCCATCCGTCAGCCTTCCGGCGGCCCGACCATGAACATCAAGGGTTCCGCCGCCGGCGGCGGCCTGGCCCAGTGCATTCCCCTGACCCCGTTTTCCCTGGGGCTCACCGGTGATATCAACGCCATCATGAACGCCCACAACCTGGGCATGGTGGCCCTGACCAGCCGCATGCAGCACGAGGCCAACTATACCGACGAGCAGCTCTCCAAGCGCGGTCTGCGGCGGCTTGACATCCATCCGAAAAAGGTGGAGTTCGGCTGGATCATCGATTTCTGCGCCCAGGCCCTGCGCAACATCACCATCGGCCAGGGCGGCAAGATGGACGGCTTCACCATGCAGTCCAAGTTCGCCATTGCCGTAAGCTCCGAGATCATGGCCATCCTCTCGGTGGCCAAAGACCTCAGGGACATGCGCGAACGCATCGGCAAGATCGTGGTTGCCTACGACCGGCAGGACCGGCCCGTCACCACCTCCGATCTGGATGTTGCCGGGGCCATGACCGCCTGGATGGTGGAGGCCCTGAATCCCAATATGTTGCAGACTATTGAAGGCCAGCCGGTCATCGTCCATGCCGGGCCTTTCGCCAATATCGCCATTGGTCAGAGCTCGGTCATCGCCGACCGGGTCGCCCTCAAGCTTGCCGACTACAATGTCACCGAATCCGGCTTTGGCGCGGACATCGGCTTTGAAAAATTCTGGAACCTCAAGTGCCGCTATTCCGGCCTCAAGCCCAACTGCGCCGTGGTGGTTGCCACCATCCGCGCCCTCAAGTGCCATGGCGGCGCCCCGATTCCGGTGCCGGGCAAGCCCATGCCGGAGGAGTATGCAAAGGAAAATGTCGGCTGGGTCGAGGAAGGGTGCAAGAACCTCCTGCACCATATCGAGACGGTCAAGAAGGCCGGCATCAATCCGGTGGTCTGCATCAACGCCTTCTACACCGACTCCGACAACGAGATCAAGGCGGTCCGCCGACTCTGCGAGTCTGCCGGCGCCCGGGTCGCCCTGTCCCGGCACTGGCAGTATGGCGGCGACGGAGCCCTTGAGTTCGCCGACGCGGTTGTCGATGCCTGCGAGGAGCCCAATGACTTCAGGTTTCTCTACGAGCTTGACACCCCGCTTGAGAAGCGCATCGAACTCATCGCCAAGGAAGTGTATGGCGCGGACGGGGTCAGCTACAGCGCCGACGCCCAGGCCAAACTGAAGCGGATGTCCGCTGATCCGGAGATGAAGGAGATGGGGACCTGCATGGTCAAAACCCACCTCTCCCTGTCCCACGATCCCAAGCTCAAAGGGGTGCCCAAGGGCTGGACCCTGCCGATTCAGGACATCCTCACCTACAAGGGCGCAGGCTTTGTCGTGCCCGTGGCCGGTTCCATCAGCCTCATGCCTGGAACCGCTTCCGATCCTGCCTACCGCCGCATCGATGTTGACGTGGAGACCGGCAAGGTCAAGGGCGTTTTTTAGGAGCCGTTACGAAATATTCAGTTCGTTACGGCTCCTTATGCCGGGTATGGCATCCAAGGCCCCGTTATTGTTTTGCATGACGGCTTAGGAGCCGTTACGAAATATTCAGTTCGTTACGGCTCCTTATGCCGGGTATGGCATCCAAGGCCCCGTTATTGTTTTGCATGACGGCTTAGGAGCCGTTACGAAATATTCAGTTCGTTACGGCTCCTTATGCCGGTCACGGCTTATTCCATTTCTATTTCAATAGTGAAGCCAAGACACTGTAGGAGCGACCTCTGGTCGCGATCCGCCGAATATCGCGACCAGAGGTCGCTCCTACAAATTCACCTTTGATTTAGAAATGGAGTTAAATTACCACCGGCAAAGCCGGTGGCTTATTGGGTGAGCGCCTCAGCAGTGTTAACGGCGAAGGCGCCGGCAAAACCGTGAGCCGCCCAAGGCGGCCGCACCCTTCGCCTTCCCCTTTACAAAAGGGGATTGAGGGGGATTTGAAAACTCCGGAATCGCACAAACCCGTCCGCAAATCCCCCCTCACCCCCCTTTTGTAAAGGGGGGAAATAAAAAATGCTGCGTTCATGGTAACAGTCTGAAACACGACCGCCGCAAAGGTCAAACCTGTATGAGTCCCCCGGCAAAGCCGGGGGTTTACCTTAAGGAAATTAGAAATATTCTGGCAAGCTAACAAAAAAGGCCATCGGGGAAACCCGGTGGCCTTTTTTGTTTGGGAGAAACAGATATGCTTGTCAGTGGACGGCTGGATATAGTATTGAATAGAAGGTGGCTTTTTTCCGCACATGACAACATTTCAGGGGTAGCCTTGCATCCATGGCCGTAGTAGACAATAAATCAAATTTGCGTTCCACGGTAAAAGATCAATCCGGGGCTGGAAAGATCAAGATAGGCGAGCTGCTGCGCAAGGCCGGGCAGATCAGCAGCTATCAGCTCGATGACGCCCTGGCCGTCCAGAAAAAATCGGGTGGCCGCCTGAGCAGCATCCTCCTGCGGCTTGGCTATATTGAAGAATCAACCATTCTCAGTTTTTTAAGCCGGCTGCACAACTATCAGCCCATTGTCATCAGCAGGGAACCGCCCAAACCCGAGGCCCTGGCGCTTCTGCCCTACGAGATTGCCAAGAAATACCTGGCTTTTCCTTTGCGGCAGATCGGCAAATCCCTTCAGGTCGCCATGGCCGAGCCCACGGATACCGGGGCGGTGGAAACCTTGCAGGCCGCGGTCAAAATGCCGCTGACCGTCTGTGTCGCCACCGAAAAAGACATCGTTGACGCATACAAGAGCTATTACAAGATCAGCGATGAGGAACATCAATCTTTTTTCTCCTCGGTCGGCGCTGATGAAAAAGACGAGGAGTCTGTTACCCAGATCGACGACTTCGGCACCCTGGCGTCCGAGGCGGCCGAGGGCATGGAGATTGCGTCGCTGGAAGATGAGGCGGGCGGTGATCAGTATTCCGCCTCGGACGCCCCCATCATCAAGCTGGTGAACGGTATCCTGCTCAAGGCGGTCAACGATGGGGTGAGCGATATCCACATCGAGCCCTACGAAAAAACGCTCCAGGTGCGCTACCGCATGGATGGTTCCCTGTACAAGTCCATGAATCTGCCCCTCTCGATCAAAAACGCCCTGAATTCCCGGATAAAGATCATGTCCCAGCTCGACATCACCGAGCGTCGGGTGCCCCAGGACGGCCGTATCCGGATCAAGATGGGGCGGACCCGGGCCGTTGACTTCCGGGTTTCCACCCTGCCCACCCTGTTCGGGGAGAGTATTGTTCTGCGTATCCTCGACAAGGGCAGCTTGAATGTTGATCTCACCAAACTCGGCTTTGAGAAGGAAACCTTTACCACCCTTCGGCGTTGTATCGAGCGGCCCCAGGGGTTGCTGCTCGTTACCGGCCCCACGGGCAGCGGCAAGACGGTAACTCTTTATTCGGTGCTGAATTCGCTCAACAGCGAAGACACCAAGATCCTCACCGCCGAAGATCCGGTGGAGTTCAACTTCAAGGGGATCAATCAGGTCAATGTCCGCAAGGAAGTGGGGATGACCTTTCCCGCGGCGCTCAAGGCCTTTCTCCGGCAGGATCCCGACATCATCATGGTCGGCGAGATCCGGGACATGGAAACCGCGGAGATTGCCATCAAGGCGGCCATGACCGGTCATCTTGTTCTCAGTACCCTCCACACCAATGACTGTCCCGCCACCATCGCCCGTCTGGTTGATATCGGCATTCCTCCCTTCATGCTGGCCTCGGCCGTCACCATGGTCCTTTCCCAGCGGCTGGCCAGAAAGCTCTGCGTCCATTGCAAGGAAGAGGTGGTCAGGCCGCCCAGGGAAGAGCTTATTACCCTGGGTTTCAAAGAGAAGGATTTTGAAAAAGATTTTGTTATCTATGGCCCCAAGGGGTGCCAGAAATGCAACGGCGGCGGCTATAAGGGGAGGGTCGGCCTTTTTGAGCTGATGGAGATCACCGATGAGGTGGCCAAGGCGATCAGCGCGGAAGTGCCGGAGGATCAGCTCCGCAAGATCGCCGTGCAGGAAGGGATGACCCCCCTGCGGCGGGCCGGGGTGAAAAAAGTTATCGAAGGCGCCACCAGCATAGAAGAGATCCTGCGGCGAACCGTTATCACCGAAGAGAGTCTGCCCGCCTACCTGGTCCATCCGGATATCGAGGAGTATGAGGATGGGGATTTCATCATCCGGCAGAACAACAACGACAGTGATTTCTTTAAACTGGTCACCGGCGCCGTATCCGTGGTGAAGGATGGCAAAAAGATCGCCGAGATCACCGAGCCTGGCGAGTATTTCGGCGAGATGAGCGCCATTTCCGGAGAGCCCCGTTCCGCCTCCATCACCTCAAAGGGACGGTCCAAGATAAAACGTTTCCCTGGCGACAAGCTTCATGAGGTTATTCAAAAATATCCCGATGTGGCCAACCATCTTTTTAAAACCGTTGTCAACCGGTTGAGCCAGGCGAACAATATCATTGTCAAACTGGCAAACGAACGGGCAAAAAAACCAGAATGATGCGGTGATAGCTTCCTTTCTCCCCCTCTCCATTACAGTTATTCATTTCCCCCTCGTTTTTTTCTTCTGTTTTCCTCCGGAAAATATATAAAGCAGGGCTTTTTGCAAGTATATCTACCTATTGAAATATCGTGTCGAATTGGGTAGTTTTGTGAGCTCTGATCCCATTCTTGCCTTGCCGGGGCCATCATTCGAGGTGACGTCTGTCCGGGAGATGAGGCGGCAGGTCTTTTTTCCCGGCGATACGCGCATTGATGGAGATAGTTATAACTTTTTGTTGTAATCGCAAAAAAATCGCGATTACAACGGTTGTCGCTTCGCTGCTGTAAGTTTTTTATGTTGTGTTACGGACATGTGACTGTTTTTCATTTTTGCGAGCCTATCACTTTTTGATATAAGGAGAAAATGGATGAGTGCCAAGATTATCAGCGGGACGGAAGTTGCAAAAGCCATTCGTGAAGAGTTGAAGACCGAGGTCACGGAGCTTAAGGAAAAACATGATATTGTTCCCGGTCTAGTGACTATTCTGGTAGGAGAAGACCCGGCCTCTCAATCATACGTGAGCGCCAAGAACAAGACCGCCCATGCGCTTGGCATTCATTCCGAGCAGGTAACCCTTCCCGCCGACACCAGTGAGCAGGATCTGCTGGCCACTGTCGAGAAATATAACAAGGACAAGAAAATCCACGGCATTCTCGTGCAGTTGCCCCTGCCCAAGCATATCAATGAGACCAATGTCCTGTATGCCATTGATCCGGCCAAGGACGTGGATGGTTTTCATCCGGTGAACGTGGGCAAGATGGTGCTGGGCGAGGAGTGCTTTCTGCCTTGCACGCCCCACGGCATCCTCGAGCTGCTGACCCGCAGCGGTGTTGAGACCAGCGGCGCCGAGGTGGTGGTCATCGGCCGCAGCAACATTGTCGGCAAGCCCATCGCCAACCTGATGCTCCAGAAGCGCAAGGGCGGCAACGCCACGATCACCCTCTGCCACACCCGCACCAAGGACATGGCCGCCCATTGCAAGCGGGCCGACATCATCATCGCCGCGGTCGGCGTGCCCAAGATGGTG
>JAJZSH010000133.1 GCA_021822005.1 Deltaproteobacteria bacterium
ACCGGGGTCTATCTCTCCGAGGACGAAACCAAGATATTTTCCAAGTTCGACGGCAAGTTCCTCATGGCCGACGGCAAGCCTTCGGTCTACGAGGAACATGTGATCAAGGGCGACCTCGACATCTCGGTCGGCAATATCGCCTTCGGCGGTACCAGCCTCATCATCCAGGGCGAGGTGCTGCCCGGCTTTTCGGCGAAGTGCCGCGGCAATATCATCATTCAGAAGGGCGTTACCAACGCCTTTGTCATGGCTGGCGGCAACCTCACCGTGGTTGGCAGCGCGGTGGGCGAACAGACGGTGTTGCGCGCCAAAGGCACGGTCACGGTGGATTTCATGGAGAACGGCGCCCAGGTCGAGACCGCCAGTGACCTCGTCGTCAACGACTATATCGTGCAGTGCAAGGCCCTGGTCGGCAAGGACCTGGTGGTCAAGGGCAAGGAGAAGGGTGTGGTGATCGGCGGCAACTACATTGTCGGCGGTTCCATGTTCGCCAAGGAACTGGGGGCCGAGAACGAGATCACCACCACCGTCAGCGTCGGCATCATCCCGTCGCTCCAAACGAAAAAACAGGAGCTCGACGGCGAACTCCAGCTCTGGTCGGATCGCCTGAACGAGATCATCAAGAACATCAGCACACTGGAGAAGATGCGGAAGGACTTAGGGCCCGGGTTCCCGGCGGACAAGGCCGTGCTGCTCCAGAAGTACACGGCGGCCATGCCCAAGGCCATGGAGCGGGTCAATCACCTCACCGAGCAGACCAAGGCCATGGAAGAGGACCTGGAGCAGATGGTGAACGAGAACGTTTACGTGTACGGCAAGCTCTATCCGGGCGTGGTCATCAAGATCGGCAGCGTCACCCGGGTGACCACCTCCGAGGAAGAACAGTGCGTGGCCTATTACGACCGCGACACTCGCCAGATATTCATCCGCAAGATGAGCCGCGACGAACGCACCCAGTTCGAGGCGCTGTAGTTTTTTCGATACCGACCGGGTCGCTCCGGTTGTCTTTATCCCCTGCCATTCGTTTTCGTTGTCCCGCCCTGGCCCGCCACCCCTGGTATGCGCCGCCCTTTTTCCACGCCAAAGATTTGCGAAAAAAATCAGACCTAGGACACTCTGTGTCTAAGGTGGATCAGTATGCTGGTTCCATGAAGGGGAAAAAGTGGTGGGTTGCCAGTTTTTGTGGTGACGGCAACCTAGGCAGCCATTCTGCCGGCGGTCTTTTGGAAAAATGGGTGGTTGCCTGACTTGCAATTGAATTTTGTGGGGAAGGGGTGGTAAGGTGGTGGGGTGCAGTGTAGCGGGCGATGAGCGCCTGGAGAAAATCCGGCGGCTGCCGGAGCGTGATCGGGAATGGGGCAAAGAGAAGGTCATGACCGAACCGTCCGCGAAAACGAAAAAGGACAGGCCGATCACGGCAAACTTACGGCTGTGGACGGCAAAAACCATGCGCCGTTGTTTCACGACCTCAGCACAACGGGATGGCCTTTAAGGACGGGTAAGGGAGAGAACGATGCCGGAAAAATCATTAGCGGTTTTTGAAGGGAAACAGATTCGTCGTCATTACAACGAGAAGACCGGAACCTGGTATTTTTCGATCATAGATATTATCCAGGTGCTCATCCAGCAGCCGGAGTACCAAACCGCCCGCAATTATTGGAAGGTCTTGAAAAATCGTTTGAACAAAGAAGGCAGTGAAGCGGTTACAAAGTGTAACCGGTTGAAGATGATGGCCGCCGACGGCAAGATGCGACTCACCGATGCGGCTGACCCGGAAACCCTGCTCCGCCTGATCCAGTCCGTGCCCAGCCCCAAGGCGGAACCGATCAAGCTCTGGCTGGCCAGGGTTGGCTACGAGCGGATGCGGGACATGGTTGATCCGGCCCGTTCCTTGGACCGGGCACGGGAGTTCTGGCAGCAGCACGGCAGAAGCGAGAAATGGATTCAGCAGCGGATGATGGGCCAGGAGACTCGCAACAAGCTGACTGATTACTGGCAGAATCACGAGGTCACCAAGGAAGAGGAATATGCCATTCTGACCAATATCATTCATCAGGAGTGGTCCGGGGTGTCGGTTCAAAAGCACAAGTCGCTCAAGGGACTCAAAGACCAGAATCTCCGGGACCACATGAGCGAGGCGGAGCTGATCTTCACCGCCCTGGCAGAACTCTCCACCCGCCAGATCGCCGAAAGTGTCAACGCCACCGGCATGGAGGAGAACACGGAGGCCGGCAGGAAAGGCGGTGGCATTGCCAAAAAGGCGCGACGTGAGTTGGAGACTAAAATCGGCCGCAAGGTGGTGACTGGTGAAAACTTTCTGCCACCGGGGAGCGCCAAGGCGGTCCGCAAGGGGAAAAAGGGCGGTGAGTAGCCGGTGGGTGTTGAGGGAAACGTGGGGAGGGCAAGAACAGATGGGGACGGCATGAAATTTTACGCGCACAGCTTGGAAGGGGAGCCGCCCGAGAAGTGGCATGATCTGGAGGAACATTTGCGGCAGGTGGCCGAGCTTGCCGCCTGTTTTGCCGCCGAATTTTCGGCAGCCGAATGGGCTTATCTGGCCGGGCTATGGCACGATCTGGGCAAATATGCTGCGGAATTTCAGCAATACATCCGGGACGCTAACGACGCCCACCTGGAGGGCAAACCGGGCCGGGTGGACCACTCCACGGCCGGGGCCTTGCATGCCATGGCCCGGTTCGACAAGCCCGGTCTGATCCTCGCCTATCTTCTGGCCGGCCATCATGCCGGTCTGCCCGACTGGCAAAGCGCAAGATCGCCCCAGTCATCGCTTCAGCATCGTCTTGTGCAGGCCGAACTCCTGCAGAAAGTCGTCACCGCCGTTCCCGAGGCCATCCTGAGTTATCCCCGGCCATCGGATAAGGGCAAAAATGGCACCGACCTCTCCCGTTCCCTCTGGCTGCGGATGCTTTTTTCCTGCTTGGTGGATGCCGATTTTCTTGATACCGAGGCATTTATGGACCCGGAAAGGGCTGAGTTGCGGGATGGATATCCGACACTTCTCGACCTCGCACCGCTGTTCGAGAACTACATGACGGTGAAAACCAGCAATGCACCAGACACCCCGGTCAACCGGATCAGGTCCGAGGTGCTGTCCGCCTGTCGAGCAAAGGCAACGGAAGCGCCAGGGCTTTATACCCTCACCGTTCCTACCGGCGGCGGCAAGACGCTCTCCTCTTTCGCCTTTGCTTTGAGCCATAGCCTGGCCCACCAGAAACGGCGGATCATCTATGTGATTCCGTACACCAGCATCATCGAGCAGACCGCCGAACAGTTCCGAGAGATTTTCGGCGATGCGGTGCTGGAGCATCACAGCAACCTGGATGTGGCCGATCAGAACCGGGAAACGGCGCGGAGCCGGTTGGCCTGCGAGAACTGGGACGCCCCGCTCATCGTCACCACCAGTGTCCAGTTCTTCGAGTCCTTGTTCGCCAGTCGTACCAGCCGTTGCCGCAAGCTGCACAACATCGCCAACAGTGTCGTGATCTTGGACGAGGCCCAGTTGCTTCCCGCCGATTTCCTGAAACCAGTGCTGGCGGTCATCCGGGAACTGCAAATGAACTACGGCGTGACCTTTGTGTTATCAACCGCCACTCAGCCGGCCTTGAGGCCGCGCAGGAGCATGGATTTCGATTTTTCCGGCCTGCCGGACCTGCGGGAGATTATCCCCGTCTCGCTCAACCTGCATGAGCGACTGCGGCGAACCGAGGTGGAGGTGGTGGACAAGCTCGATAACCCGTTCGGTTGGGACGAACTTGCCGCCCGTTTGAGCGAACATGAATCGGTGCTCTGCATCGTTAACCGCCGGGACGACGCCCGCACACTGTGGGAGAAGATGCCCCAGGGCTCGTTTCATCTTTCGGCGCTCATGTGCGGGGCGCATCGCTCGGTCCGGATCGAGGAGATCAAAGCGAGCCTGAAGGATGGCAGTACCACCAGGGTAGTGAGCACCCAGCTTGTCGAGGCGGGGGTGGATTTCGATTTCCCCGTGGTCTATCGGGCCTTGGCCGGACTCGATTCCGTGGCCCAGGCCGCAGGCCGCTGCAACCGCGAAGGCAGGCTGACTGCAGGCCAGGTTTATGTTTTCCAACCGGAGAGTCGGATTCCGGTGGGCCATCTCCGACAGGCCGCGGAGATCGGCCGCCAGCTTCTGGTGGCGGAAGAAAACGACCTGCTGGCCCCGGAACGTTTCGAGCAGTTTTTTAAGACCCTGTACTGGATCAAAGGTGACGGTCTGGATAAACAGGAGATCATGGCTCTGCTTGCCAACGACAAAGAACTGCGGATCAGCTTCCGCACTGCGGCGGAGAAATTCCGCCTCATTGACGAAACCGCCTCGGCCTCGGTCGTGGTCCGTTACGGCGAGGGAAGCAAACTCATCGAGCTTTTGCGTCGCCAGGAGCCGGAGCGATGGCTGCTCAGGCGGTTGCAGCGCTTTGTCGTTAACCTGCCCCGCTCCATCCACGGCAGGCTGGCGGCGGAAGGGGCCATCGAGGAAATCAGGCCAGGAATCTTTATCCAGGCCCAGGGAAATCTGTACGACGAGCAACGCGGTTTGTGCGTGGACCGCTCCATGATCTACGCGCCGGATGATCTCATAAGCTGAAGGAGGGAACATGAACGGAAACGGCAAGACAAGCGGCCTGTTCCGCCTCAAGGTCTGGGGTCGGAACGCCTGTTTCACTAGGCCGGAGATGAAGGTGGAGCGCGTCTCCTACGATGTGATGACCCCCTCGGCGGCCCGGGGGGTGCTGGAGGCTATCCTCTGGAAACCGGCCATCCGCTGGCTGGTGGAACGTATTGATGTGCTGGCCCCGATCCGTTGGGAATCGGTGCGGCGCAACGAGGTGGGCAGCGTAATGTCGCCGCGCACCGGCGGGATTTTTGTGGAAGACCAGCGCCAGCAGCGGGCCGGGCTTTTTCTGCGGGAGGTGGCCTACACCATCCACGCCCGTTTTGAGATGACCGACAAGGCCGGCTCTGCGGACAACATGGTCAAGTTCCAGGAGATGTTCCTCCGGCGGGCGGAGAACGGGCAATGCTTCCATCGGCCCTATCTCGGCTGCCGGGAGTTCGCCGCCGACTTCGAGCTGGTCCGGCTGAACGATCCGCTCCCCGAGCCGATTGCCGAATCCCGCGACCTTGGCTGGACGCTCTACGACATCCAGCACGACAACCGGACGGACGCGGGGCATGTCCACTCCTGCACCAACGGCTGTCGGCCATCCTTCTTCCGGGCGGAACTCAAAAATGGCGTCATGCTGGTGCCGCCAGTGGACAGCGAGGGGGTGCGGCAATGATCTTGCAGGCGCTGACCAATTATTACCACCGTCTCGATGGTGAAGGTCGTGTAGCACCTCCCGGCTTTAAGCGCGTGGAAATTCCATTCCTCATCGTGCTTGACAAGAAAGGGAACTTCGCCGGGTTGCACGACACCAGGACACCTTTTGGGAAAAAGAATGTCGCGCAATCTTTCACGGTGCCAGCCGAACGCGGACGATCGGGGTCGAAGGCGTGGCAGGTGGCAAACCTCTTGTGGGACCATTACGGCTATGTCCTTGGCTGGCCCAAGTCGGACAGCGAAAAAGACCGTCATATGGCGAAGCAGCAGCACGATACTTTTAAGGCGGAGATAGCCAAACTGCGCGAGGCAATCCCCGGTGACTCTGGGGGCGAGTTGGTTCATCGTTTTATTGAACAAGGCGATTTTGCCGCCGTGTTTAATCATCCGGACTGGGAAAATTGCAGGAAGGTTCCTGGCTGTAATCTATCTTTTATCGTTCAGGGAGAAACCCGGCTGGTCTGTCAAAGCGAGCTGGTCACCTCGTATGTGGCGTCAGCATCCGTATCCGGAAGTGGTGAAGAGGAAGAGAGCGCAGGGCAAGAATCTTTAATGGAAGGTTTTTGCATGGTCACCGGCGAATACGGTCAGGTGGCACGGCTCCACCCCCGCACCCCGATTCCCGGTGCCAAGAGCAATGCGAAGATCGTATCCTTTCAGAAAAACATGGGCTTTGACTCCTACGGCAAGGAACAAAGCTATAATGCGCCGACCTCTGTAAAAACGGCGTTCTGCTACACCACCGCCCTGAACGAACTGCTTGCCAAGAACTCCCGCCAGAAGCTTCAGGTTGGCGACGCTACTACAGTTTTTTGGGCCGGGGAGAAAAACGAGATCGAAGATGTTTTCGCGGACATTTTCGGCGAATCGGCCAAGGAAAACCCGGAGCAGGCAACCAAGGCGATCCGAGTGCTGTACGAAGCGCCCAAGGCTGGCGCTCTGCCGTTTGTCGATGATTTAACCCGGTTTTATGTCCTGGGGCTTGCCCCCAACGCGGCCCGCATCGCGGTCCGTTTCTGGCATGCGGGGACGGTCGGCGAAGCGGCGACCAACATCATGGCGCATTTTGACGATACAGATATTGTCCATGCGGGACATCAGCAGCCGCACTGCTCGTTGAACGAATTGCTCGCTGCGACAGCAGTTGAAACCAAAGATATCAAAAAAACAAACAGGGTTTATTCCAAAGGCAAATATTACGATGTGGAGCCAAACTTGGCTGGAGAGACTATGAAAGCGATTCTCTCCGGTGCCCCGTATCCGCAAACTCTGCTCGCCGCAGCCATCCGTCGTTGCCGGGCCGAACGGGAAATCACCTATCCCCGCGCCGCCCTCATCAAGGCGGTGCTGGCGCGGGCGGCACGATTCTATCAACAACCGGAAAAGGAGGTAGGGAAGGACATGGACAAGGAGAATACCAATATCGGCTACCGGCTGGGGCGGCTCTTCGCCACCCTGGAAAAGATTCAGGAGGAGGCGAGCCCCGGCATCAACGCCACCATTCGCGATCGCTTCTACGGCGCGGCTTCAGGCACCCCAGTGGCAGCCTTCCCGCACCTCATGAAGCTCAAGAATCACCACCTCGGCAAGCTGGAGAGCCGGGGTCGAGCCGTGAACCTGGAGAAGATCATCACCGAGATCATGGGCGGTATTGCCGATTTTCCCACCCATCTCTCTCTGCAGGACCAGGGCCGTTTTGCGGTGGGCTACTACCACCAGCGTCAGGACTTTTTCACCAAACACGAAACCAACTGATTTCACAGGAGGATACCACCATGAGCAATGCCATTCAGAATCGCTACGATTTTGTACTCTTTTTCGATGTGAAGGACGGCAACCCCAACGGCGACCCGGACGCGGGCAACCTGCCCCGCATTGACCCGGAAACCGGCCATGGCCTTGTCACCGATGTCTGCCTTAAGCGTAAGGTGCGGAACTATGTCCAGTTGGCGAGAGGTTGCGCCGGGCCGAATGATATTTATGTGAAAGAAAAGGCGGTGCTTGGTCGCGCCCATGTCAAGGCGTTTCAAGAGTTGGGTATCAAGCTCGGCGAGGCTTTTACTGAGGGCATCACGAAAGAGGTCTACGAGTGGCTTGAGGAGAATGGAACTCCGCCCGGAATTAGTGTTGAGGTTGTTGAGGTTGACGAGGAGAATAGTACTTTCTCCATTACCGTTGCTGCCGACGCAGACAAGAAGGAAATCAATGGGTGGCTGAAAGATGCGAAACCATCTAAAGAGATCAAGGCCGCAATCAGCAAGGCTCTGAAAGGCGCCAAGCCACGGCGACCGACCGGTGAAGAGGTGCAGCAGGGAAGGGCTAAGATGTGCCAAGACTATTACGACATCAGAACATTTGGGGGAGTTCTCTCACTGAGTTCAGCGCCGAATTGCGGCCAGGTCCGTGGCCCGGTACAGTTCACCTTTGCCCGCAGCGTTGGCCAGATCGTGCCGCTGGAGCACAGCATCACCCGCATGGCCGTGGCCACCGAAGCCGAGGCGGAAAAGCAGCAGGGTGACAATCGCACCATGGGCCGGAAATTTACTGTCCCCTATGCCCTTTACCGCTGCCACGGCTTCATATCCGCGCCGCTTGC
>JAJZSH010000134.1 GCA_021822005.1 Deltaproteobacteria bacterium
CTTTCGGGCGCCCTGTTGAATCGCACCTCGTTGCGGGGACTGTTCCTGGCCGGGCAGAGTGTCATGGCCCCGGGTATTTTGGGCACGATTATCGGCTCGCTGGCCACGGTGCGGTTTATCATCGGCCCGGAACGGTTCCGGCGGGAGGTCCGAATTTAGGTGGTTGCCTGAATCGCCGGGCGTCCGGACAGTTTTCCGCAATCTTCCCGGCCAGGCGCTTTTTTGATCGCCAAGGGCCGTTCCGGTTGGTATGTTTTGCCGGTCGTTTTTTCGCGCTGATTCGCGGTGTCCGGGGCGATGGGATGGCGCCCCAAAAAATTTCAGTCTGTGGCCATGATGCATATTCTCCTTATCAATCCCCCGAATTGCGGGCGAAGCATTCCCGAAGAGCGCTATGGAATATCTTCACTCAAGCAGATTTTTCGCGGCGAACCCCTGGCCCTGGAAGAGCTGGCCGGAAATCTCCTGGAACATACGGTGCGGATCCTTGATCTTAAGGCCGATCCCGATGGCCTGGACAGGGATCTGCGCGAATTTCAACCGGATCTGGTCGGCATTACCGGAGTGACCTGCGAGGCGAATACCATGCTGCGGATCGCCGCCAGGGTCAAGGAATCCTGCCCGGCAACCGTGGTGGTGGGCGGGATTCATGCCAGCAATGATCCGGGGTTTTTCAATCAGGCTGCGGTGGATTATATCGTGGTCGGGATCGGCAAAAAGGTCTTTGCCGATCTTGCTTGCGCCCTGGAGAGCGGCAACGGAAGCGACAGGAACTGCGCTGCTCTGCCCGGCGTGATTCGGACCAGACCGGGCCGGGAGATCACACGGCCGGTACTGCGGAACTCTCTTGCGGATCTGGTCATGGAGCGCCCCCCTGATTATGATTTGGTAAAGCGCTACCGCTCCCATTACCTTCTCGAAAAACTGGGCATCAACATGGGCTTTGTCGCCTCGGCATACGGTTGCCCGCACCGGTGTCTGTTCTGCTCCATTCAAGGCCAGACCGGCGGCGGCTATCTGACAAAATCCATTGAAACGGTCATCCGGGATATCGGCCTGCTGCCCGATATCCCGGTCATCCGGCTGGTGGATGCCAATACCTTTGGCGATATCGAACGGGCGACAGCCCTGGGCCACGCTCTGCTGGCCTCGGGCCTCAATAAACAGTACCTGGCCGATATCCGCTCCGATACGGTTGTCCGCCATCCGGAAATGCTGCGGCAATGGAAAGAGGCCGGCCTGCGGGCAGTGATTATCGGCTTTGAAGAGATTGACGACGCCAGCCTGTCGGCCATGAACAAAGCCAATCAGGCATCCATGAATGCCGAGGCCATTTCCATCCTCAACGATCTGGGAATTACCATCGTGGGCGATTTCATCATCTCCCCTGACTATGAAGAAGACGACTTTGACCGCCTGGGCGCCTATCTCGGGGCAAGGCGGATCGATCTGCCGATGATCACCGTCATGACCCCCCTGCCGGGCACCGCCCTGTACAGGCAAGAGCAACACCGGATCAGCAACCATAATTTGGATTATTACACCTTGACCAATGCCGTCACCCCGACAAAACTTGAGGAACAACGGTTTTACAGCCGTTATGCGGAGCTCCTTGTCAACAGCCACCACAACGCTCGGTTATAGCCTACTATGAATGCTTTTATCACCGCCGTCTCCGCCTTTCTTCCCGGTCAACCGGTGCACAATGATGATCTGGAGAGATACCTGGGGAAGGCGGACCGGATCGCGGCCAGGACCAGGCAGATTATTCTTGCCGGCAACGGCATCGAGACCAGGCACTATGCCATTGATCCGGAAACCGGCGCCACAACGCACAGCAACGCCAGGCTGGCGGCCGAGGCCGTGCGCCGTTTAGTGCCGGCAGGCAGCAAACCTTCCGGTAATTTTATTGAATGCCTCTGCTGCGGCACCTCTTCTCCCGATCAGCTCATGCCCGGGCATGCCTCCATGGTGCATGGGGAGTTGGGGATTGGGCCCTGCGAGGTTGTCAGCACCGCCGGGATATGTCTTTCCGGCATCACCGCATTGAAATACGGCGCCATGTCGGTGGCCCAGGGGTTGGGTGCGCGTGCGGTTGCAACCGGCTCTGAACTGGCCTCCACCTTTATGCGGACTTCTTTTTTCCGGGCCATGCAGGATAAGGCTGTTCAGCCGGAAAAAAGGAAGGATCATCCCGCCTTTTCCTTTGAGGCGGAGTTCTTGCGCTGGATGCTCTCCGATGGCGCCGGAGCGGTATTGATCGAAAAGAAACCGGCAACGGACGGTCTCTCCCTCGGGATTGACTGGATAGAGATCATCTCCCAGGCCCATTGCCTGGAGACCTGCATGTATGCCGGCGCCGTGAAGCAGGAAGACGGGAGCCTCAGGGGCTGGCGGGAGTATGTTGGGGAAGACGAGGCCGCTGGGAACGGCATTTTGACCGTCAAACAGGATGCCCGGCTGCTGAATCGGGAGGTGATCCGGACCCTGGTTGGCAAAAGCCTGCCGGCCGTTGCGGAAAAACATGGCCTGAACCCTGAGGATGTTGACTGGTTTTTGCCGCACTATTCCTCGCAGTACTTCCGGGAACCGCTCCTCCAGCAACTGCAAGATCTCAATTTTGTCATCCCTGAGGAGCGCTGGTTTACCAATCTGGCCAGCAGGGGCAACACCGGTTCCGCCTCCTTCTATATCATGCTGGAAGAGCTCTTTTCTTCCGGCAGGCTAAAAAAAGGAAAGCGCATACTGGGCTTTATCCCTGAAAGCGGCCGTTTTTCCGTGGGCTGGGTGTTGCTGACCGTTGTTTAGCAGCCCGTTGAAAAACGGGCTGCTGGCACCACAGGGAGGTGGCGCCGAATTTTGCCGGCCCGAAAGGGCCAAGAAATTCGCGAGGTTGGCCAAAGCGCCTTTGGCCAACCGACAGTTGAAAAAGCCAGGGATGGTTTTTTCAACGGACTGTTAAAGGAAGGCTGGAAGGCTGAAGCTTAAAAAAAACCGGCAGAAAATAAGCGACAAGTCAGCGCCGACAACCCTTCGGTCTTTATAGCCTTCAGCCTTCTTCCCTGTTGTCATCATTATTGCGCCAGCAGGTGGGGTCCGAGGCAAGATAATCACCGGTCATCTGGTAGGCCGCCCCGCGGCAGCCGTAGCATTCTTCCGCCTTTTCGCAGGTGCGGCAGATTCCTTTAATCGTGTTCCGGTAATTTTTCAGGTTGTTGACCACCTCACTGTGTTTCAGGATATGGCCAAGCGGGTTGTTGCGGATATTATCGAGGGCAATAGTGACCCCGACACAGGGCATGACCTCGCCGGTGGCGGTGACCACACAGGAAACCTGATGGCGCATGCACTTGTTCCCCACCAGTGGCGGCTGGGGCTCCCAGTCACGGCCGAACAGTTCCCGGTCAATGATGGAAAGCCGGCTAAACAACTCCTTCAATTCGCTGGAATCCACACCAAGCCACATATTATCCAGGGCATTGGCCTGGGGGGTGATGATCTCGAAATAAGGCTCGATATTCTCCTCCCGCAGCCACTGCCACATTGCCGGCAATTCCTTGATATTCTGTTGACAGATCACGGTGCTGATCGCCAAAAATTGATCCGCTGACGGATATCCGGCCTTTTGCAAGGTGGCCAAGGCCCTGTTGATGATCTGAAAGGCCCCTTTCTTGCCGGCCAGGCGATCCTGGATCGCCTCGTTGCGAGAATTCAATTTCAGGACCACCCGGACCTTTTCTTCGGCCAGGACAGCGGCAAGCTCCGTATCAATGCCGGAGCCGTTGGTGAACATCTCGATCTCAAGCCCCTCCCTGCCCAAAAAATGGATCATTTCCACAAGATGCGGATAGATGCTCGGCTCGCCGCCCAGAATGATGATCTTCCGGGCGCCAAGCGCTTTGGCCTGGAGGATGACGTCTTTTATCTCCTGCCGGGAGAGCTCATTGCTGCATTCGCTCCTGTCCGGGACATAACAGTACGAGCAGCGGAAATTACAGATGCGGCTGAATTCGATCTCCATGGAAAGCAGTTTGCCCGCGGCCACCGCCTCACGGATTTCCTGTTCGCTAAATTCAAGATTATATATCTGCATGGCGTCTCAGTATGGTTCGAGGTCTGTAAAGCGGTTCATTCGTTCCCAGCGGGCCACTTCTTTTTCGTAGCGCCCCCTCCATCCGTGCTTCCGCATGATTAACCGGTAACGCAGCTTCAAAAAAGGCTTGAAAAGAAAGCGCCAAATGGAGGTCCATCCCCCGCTGTGCTTTCTTGCCGAGTCCGGAGGATTCCACCAGCCCAACACCACCTGGCGTTGGTACCAGAACTGATACTGGAGCTCTTCCGCCTCAAGATGCTTTGTCCGCACATTGGCCCACAGGCCGGTGTATTTTTTATAATCAGTGGCATTGGTCAACAGCCCCTGCTCGATAATCTGCTGCCGCATGGCCGTCTTGGGATAGGGAGTCAGGATCTGGCAGTAGGCGGCATCCGCGCCGATATGTTTAAAAAATTCGTAATTTTCCCTGATCGAGGCCTCGTCGTCATCCGCGAAACCGAAAATCAACCCGCCGATAACCATCAAGCCATATGCATGGCAATTCTCAATGGCCTTCTTGGAATAGGCCGGGATATCGCCCTTGCCGGCGCTGCTCATATTCTTGGCCGAGCCGTTTTCAATGCCAAGAAACACCGAACGGAACCCGGCCGCGGCCATTTTGGCGACCATCGCTTCGTTTTTTGCCATGGACACGCAATCGGCCTGCACAACAAAGTTAAGCCCCTTATAATTCCTGGCAATGATCGCGTCACAGAGCTCCACGACCCGGGAGGGATTCAGGACCATATTGTCGTCGGTGATGAAGATCCACCTGGTCTTGCGATTATAGTAAATATCATCGATGTCGGCCAGGACGCGGCTGATGGGATAGGTCCGGAAGGTGCGGCCGTACATGTGCCGCATGGAACAGAAGTTACACGACCGTGTGCAGCCCCTGGAGGTCTCCACCAGTTCGATCTTGGAATACATGATGTGATACCCCCAGGTCAGCCTCCGCTTGTCCCGGAGCGGGAGTTTGAGGGTACTCAGGTCGAGGTTTTCACCCCGGGGATTATGGACGAACAGACCGTCTTTTTTATAGGAAAGCGAAGGAATCGCCGCCAGATCATCCCGGCCGTCCAGGGCATTGACCAGCCGGCGGCAGGCCTCTTCCCCTTCCCCCCGGACCATGAAGTCGATCCATTTCGCCTCCTGGGAGGCAGCGATCTCTTCATGCATCAAGGTGGCATGGTAGCCGCCGATAACGATTTTGATTTCGGGCCGGAGTTCCTTGATCAGGTGGGCAATCTTGACACAGGTGTCGTACTGCCAGGCCATGGCCGAGAGGCCGATCAGGTCCGGCTTGATCTTTCCGATCACCTTGGTCAGGTATTTCTTGATCGATCCGCGCTTGCGGACAAGGTCGATCAGATAGACCTCGTGCTCTTCGCCGATATTGCCGCCCACCGAGGCAATGCCGTGATTCGGCATATGAAGCGCCATCTCATGGACGATGATCGGGGTTACGTCGGGCATGGATATCAAAATTACTTTCATGGCTCACGCACGCTGTACGCGTCCCTCAATCGTTGTTCCAGCCTGGCGGTAGACGGCTTGTCGAGTTTATCGCCGGGCTCGATCCGGTCGATGATCTTCAGGCTGATGGTATTTTTCACCCTGGTTTGAAACATGAATTTGCCGGGGGCAAACAGTTTATCGGTATTTGCAAGACGCAAGACATACACCGGCGCCCTGCACAGCCGGGCAATTTTCAGGGCGCCCCTGTTCAGGGCGCCGAGCTTGCCATCCCTGCTCCGGGTGCCCTCCGGAAAGACAAAGAGATTGCCGCCATCGTGCAGAAAGCCAGGCATGGTCTCCATCTGGTCAAGCATCATTCTGGCAAACCGGCCCTCGCCTGTGGCCGGGAAGTATCCCGATTTCCGGATAATCCAACCCCAGATCGGCATCTTGAAAAACCGGGTCTTGACAATGGTGCGATGCCGCTCAAAAAGGGCGATGAACAGGAGCGGGTCCAGATAGGAAATGTGATTGCACACGATAACCGCGGATCGAATTGCCAGCACCTCTTTCGCGATCTCCCACGTGTGACCGGGAGCAAGGAACCTGACCAGGCGGAAAAAACCCTGGTAAAAGCGGCTGTTCAACCGCTGGAAACCGGCCTCCGGCTCTTTGACAAACAGGGCGCAGGCAGCATACCGCCATAGAAAGAACAGCATACCCCCCAGGAGGAACCATACCCAGCATATGATGGTGACCAAAAAATCGAATAACCGATCGACTTTCATGGTGGGGAACTACTCAGGTTGTTTAGGCCGAAGGCTGAAGGCTGAAGTATATCAATCATCACGCAACGCTCGGATCAATCCATTCAAGACTTTCTCGGTTTCATAAGGTTGAAGGCTGAAGACTGAAGTTAATTTTACCTTCAACCTTCAGCCTTCAGCCTTCAACCTTCAGCCTTCAGCCTTTCCCCTGATTTAATCAGTAGGCAGGTATTGACCCCGCCGAAGGCAAAGTTCTGGATGGCGCCGATTCCTATGGTTGCCGGGGTTATCTCCTGGACATGCCGCAACATGCGGCAGCGCTCGTCGATGTTTTCCAGGTTCAGGGTGGGGGCGATAAAGCCCTGCTCCATCATGTACATGGTCAAAATCGTCTCGATCACCCCGCAGGTGCCCATGGTGTGGCCCATATAGCTCTTCAGACCGGTGACAAACGGGCCGGTCTCCCCATAAACGGCCGCAATCGCCTGGGATTCGATCACGTCGCCCATCTTGGTGGCGGTGGCGTGGGCGCTGACAAAATCGACCTCCCCGGGGGTGATTTCCGCATCTTTCAGGGCCAGGCGCAGGGTGGCGGTGATCCCTTCCAGGTTTGGCAGGATAAGATCCCCGCCGTTGTTGTTGCAGGCAAAACCAATGACCTCGGCCAGAATCGGCGCGCCACGTTTTTTAGCCGATTCATACTCCTCCAGGAGCACTGCCCCGCCGCCCTCGCCCACCACCAGGCCGTCGCGGCCGCTGTCAAAGGGCCGGGGGGTGCAGTGCGGCGTCTCGTTGTAAGCGGTGGAGCAGGCGAGCAGGTTGTCGAAAACCGCCACGGTGGTGGTGTCGTATTCATCGGCCCCGCCGCAGAGCATGGCATCCTGCATGCCGTACTTGACCATTTCATAGCCGAAGCCAATGGATTGGCTGCTGGTGGTACAGGCGGTTGACGAGGCAATGACCCGGCCGGTGATGCCGAACATCCGGGTGATGTTTACCGCCGTGGTGTGCACCATGGAGCGGAGATAATCCACTGCCCCGATGGAGGCGAATTTCGTCTCCAGTTCCTGGAAGAAGGTTTTGTAGATCTCGCGCTGGACCGTGGGGCTGCCGTGGGTGGAGCCGAAGGCCACGCCCAGACGGCCGGAGGTGATGAATTCCTGATCCAGGCCGGAGCGCTCCAGCACGTCCTTGGCCACCTGGCAGGCATAATAGGCCACCGGCCCCATGGTCTTGCGGTACAACCGTTTGAAGCCGTAGTCCATGGGATAATCCACTGAGCCGAAAACACGGGAGTGAATGTGCTTGTTCAGCAGTCCGTCATCACGTAGAGGCTTGACCCCGGATCTTCCCTGCCGGAGACTGGCGACGATATCGTCTTTCCCATAGCCAATGGGGGTGATAGCCGAGCAGCCGGTAATGACAACGCGTCGCTTCATAGGGTTTATCAAAGGCTGAAGACCGAAGGTTAAAGTCTGAAGGTTAAAAAGTGAAGAGAGAAGGCAGAGAAGTGCATAACAGGCGATAAATGAATATCGTTATTTTTGTGATTGCCTTCAGCCCTCGGCCTTAAGCCTTCTATCCACGTCAATGGTTTCAATGTAGTCGAGGAT
>JAJZSH010000135.1 GCA_021822005.1 Deltaproteobacteria bacterium
CTGGGAGGAGACGCATAAGGTCAGGCGATCCTCTTCGGGAATCAGCACGGTCTCGATGATTGCCCCGTCGGCCAAGCGAAAGCCGTACTTGACGCTGCCGTCCTGGGATTGTTCCTCCATGGCCGGGACCATTTGGCCGATGAAGGCTTTGTCGGCAAGCAGGGCGCGGACTTCCTTGGAGATGTCGGTCATCTGGGAAAATTCGCTGATTCCCGGGCGATAGAGCCAGGCAAAGATCTGCTGGGCCCGGAAGGCGGGCAGTCCCAGCTTCCGCACCCAGTCGCGCATCTGGACCAGGGTAAGGTTTTTCAGGTCGGGCTTGGTCATCACAGGGCTCGCAGGTATTCGGGTTTCAGTCGGGTCTGCCCGGCCAGGGCGCGGTCGATGGCGGTGAGCACCGCCTGCTTGTCCCGGGGCATTCTGGCGTTTATCGCTAAATAGTTGGAGGCATGGTTGCTCTGGAGCTGGCCTTTTTTCAGGTCGAGGTGCTCCACCATGGTGCGCAGCTCGCGCAGCAGGGCTTGTTGGTCGGGAAGCTCGAATTTTCCCGCTGTCTTGCGTTGATAGAGCGGGGTATTGGCAAGAAGCATGAGGGTGAGGATGCCGGTCTGGTTGGGTTCCATGGCGGACAGCACCTGGCCGGTCGCCCTGGCATGCTCCTGGGAGAGCGCCGCGCCTGCGATGCCGAGCAATACAGTGACCGAGAGAAAAAGATTGGCGGCGCGGACCCGCTGGCCCGCCTCGATCATGGCCGCCGAGTCCGCGCCCTTGTTGATCGCTTCGAGCACCGGATCATAGCCGCTCTCAAGGCCCATGTACACCCGGTGCAGGCCGAGCTGTTTCAGCGCAAGGAGCTGGGCAACGCTTTTCTGGCGGATGGCCCTGGCATTGCCATACAGGCTGACCCGGTTCACCCAGGGCAGTTTGTGTTTGATTTTGCCGAGCAGCTCGACCAGCCGCCGCTGACTGAGAGCAAGCACATCGCCGTCGGCCAGGAAAACCCGGGACTGCCTGCCGCAGTAGCGGGCGGCAAAATCAAGGTCCGCCTCGACAATTGCCTGATCCTTGATGCGGAAGCGCTCCTCTTTGTAAGTTCCGCAGAAGGTGCACCTGTTATGTGAGCAGCCCACCGTTACCTGGAGGATGATGCTGTCCGCCTCGCTGGGCGGGCGGATGATATGGGCGCCTTCGTAGTGCATAGGAAATATTATTTTTAGCCACGAAACCCAGCAAGGTCCGGATAGAAAATTGCAGTGAATTCGTTTCAAGTATTTTACACAAAGGTGTGGTTTTCTCTTGACAAAGTCTCCACCGAGCCAGCCTGGCCCTCGCCATCAAGAAGGTCCTTGAGTCCTGAATGCTTGCGGGCTTGAGGCGGTGTTCCTCCTTAAACGCTCAGGCGCATGCTGATATCCATGGCCCTGGCGGAATGGGTGAGGGCGCCCACCGAGATGAGATCAACCCCGGTTTCGGCAATCTCCCGGACATTGGCCAGATTCACCCCGCCGGAGGCCTCCACCAGGGCCCGGCCTCCAATCAGGGTCACGGCCTGGCGCATCAGGGCCGGGGCCATGTTGTCGAGCATGATGATCTCGACCCCGCAGGCCAGGCATTCTGCAACCTGGGCGATATTTTCGGTCTCAACCTCGATCTTCAGGGTGTGCGGCGCCTTGTCCCGAAGGATCTGCACCGCCTGGGTAATGGAGCCGCAGGCCGCGATATGGTTGTCCTTGAGCAGGATGCCGTCGGCCAGACTGAAACGGTGATTGTGGCCTCCGCCGACCCGGACCGCGTATTTCTCATAAGCCCGGAGGCCGGGCGTGGTCTTGCGGGTGTCGATGATCCTGACCGGCAGCCCCTCGACCTGATGGACAAAAGCGGCGGTCAGAGTGGCGATGCCGCTCAGCCGCTGCACCAGATTGAGGGCCAACCGTTCGGCGCTGAGCAGGTCACGCACCGGGCCCTGCGCTGAAAAGATGCGCTCGCCCTGGTGGACTGTCTCGCCGTCTTTCTTCATGGCCGTACAGACAATCCTGGGGTTGCGCGTTGTAAAAACCAGGGGGGCGATCTCGTCGAGCCCGGCCACCACGAAGTCTTCCTTGGCGACAAATACGGCCTGCCCCTCCTGATCCGCTGAAAACACCGAATCGGTGGTGATGTCGCCTTGGCCGATGTCTTCCTCAAGAAACTGCTGCAGTTGTCTGGCCACCTGTCTATCCATAAACCCTCTCCCGGATCGCCGTTGTCTTCGCTGTGCGGAAGCCTCTTGATATCTGCCCGGCGTGCCCCATGTCAAGAAGAAAGAGGCCATGGGCAGATTCAATGTTTGCTGGCAAATTGGCCATCCCTATGGTACAGAGAGATTCTGTTTGAGTAAGCCGTTGTAACACAATAATGTCTTCATCTGTGTGGCTAAAACGGCATAAGGAGCCGTAACGAAAGGGCCAGAGAACATAGGTTAGTTCGTAACGGCTCCTAAAGTCAATGACTTCGGGAGGTTGGATGCAGGGTTTTTCCGTGCTCAATATTTTTCTGCTGGTCCTTGGCGGCGGCTTGGCCGGGTTTATCAATACCCTGGCCGGCGGCGGCTCCTTTCTCACCATTCCCCTGCTTATCTTCCTGGGGTTGCCGCCCACCGTGGCCAACGCCACCAACCGGATCGGCGTCTTTCTGCAAAGCCTCACCGCGACCCGGCAGCTGCACAGCCAGGGGGTGTTCCCGGTCCGCTTCAGCCTGATCGTCGCCATTCCCGCCGTGCTCGGCAGTGTGCTGGGCACTTACGCCGCGCTGGTAATCAGCGATGCCGCCTTTAAAAAATACCTCGCCGTCTTCATGGTGCTCATGACCCTGACCACCTTTCTCAAGCCATCCGCCATGCTGCCTCGTCCCGTGGGCAATTACAGCTTCCGGCGCTGGGCCTTGCTCTGGCTTCTTTTTTTCGGCATCGGTCTGTATGGCGGCTTTATTCAGGCCGGCGTAGGCTTTCTGATCATTGCCGCCATGGTCCTCACCGGCTACGATCTGGTGGCGGGCAGCGCCACCAAGAGCTTTGTCATCTTCCTCCTCACCTGTGTTTCCCTGGCGATTTTCTGGGCCGGCGGCAAGGTGCAGGTGGTGCCGGGGCTGGCCCTGGGATGCGGCAGCATGCTGGGCGCCTTCATCGGCTCCCACGTCACGGTCACCAGGGGCAATGCCTTTATCCAGAAATTCGTGGTGGCCATGGTGATCCTTTCCGCCATCCTGCTTTTGGTAAAATAAGCCATGTTCACCTTTCTCCATGCCGCGGATATCCATCTCGACAGCCCGTTGCGGGGCCTGGAGGGCTACGCCGATGCGCCGGTGGCCCAGCTCCGCCAGGCAACGAGAAGGGGTTTCGACAATCTGATCGACCTGGCCATTGAGGAGCGGGTCGCCTTTGTCCTGCTGGTCGGCGATCTCTACGACGGAGACTGGAAGGATTACAATACCGGGCTGTTCTTCATCGACCGGATCTCCCGGCTGCGCAAAGAGAAGATCCGGGTGTTCCTGGCCTCCGGCAACCATGACGCGGCAAGCCAGATCACCAAGGCCCTGCGCCTGCCCGACAATGTCCACCTCTTTTCCGTAAAACAGCCCGAGACCGTAACCATCGAACCGCTCGGGGTTGCGGTACATGGCCAGGGCTACCACACCAGGGCCCTGGCCGAGAATCTTGCCAAAAATTTTCCCCGCGCTCTCCCGCATTATTTGAACATCGGCCTGCTCCACACCTCCCTCACCGGCAGACAGGGCCATGAACCCTATGCCCCGTGTTCCCTCGATGATCTTAAGGCCAGAGGCTATGATTACTGGGCCCTTGGCCACATCCACAAGCGGGAGGAGGTGAACCAGTCTCCCTGGATTGTTTTTCCCGGCAATATCCAGGGCAGGCATATCCATGAGGCCGGAGCCAAAGGGGCCACCCTGGTGCGGGTGGAGGAGGGGCGCATCATTGGGGTCGAACACCGCGACCTTGATGTGCTGCGCTGGTCCCTGTGCCGGGTTGATCTCACACCCTGCGCCACGGTGGATCTGGCCCTTGACGCGGTCCGGCAGGCCATGGAGGCGGAACAATGCCTTGCCGACGGGAAGCCCATGGCAATCCGCCTGCAACTGGTTGGAGAATGCCCTGTCCATGCCGAGCTCCACCGGAATTCTGCTGCCTTGACCGAGGAATTTCGCGGTCTTGCCGTAGGACTGGGCGAAATGTGGCTGGAAAAGGTGGTGTTTGCCACCCAGCGGCCCGTATCGCTTGCCGCAAGTCTCGGGGATGAAACGCCCATCTTGGATCTGGTCCAGGCCATTGACCGCTTCGATTTCCAACCGGCGGCGATCAAAGAGCAGATATCGAATATCTCGGAGTTGCTGAGCAAACTGCCGCCGGAACTCCTCCATGAAGGCGGACTTGTCGCCGATGATTCTCTGGAGTGGTCCAGTTCCCTCCGCGAAGAGGTCAAGGAATTGCTTATCGCCAGACTGCTCGGGCAGGGAGGGGGACGATGAGGATTGCCCGGCTCGAACTCAAGGCCTTTGGCCCGTTCACCGAGCGCACTCTACAGCTGGGCCCAGGCCTGCACATCGTACACGGCCCCAACGAGGCCGGAAAAAGCAGCACCCTCAGGGCGCTCAAGGCCTGGCTCTTCGGTTTTCCACACCAAACTCACGATAATTTCCTCCACGCCAACGAACAGTTGCTGGTGGGCGGATGCCTTCAGGCGGAAGATGGCCGGGAACTCGCCTTTTTTCGACGCAAGAAGAGAAAGGCGGATCTTCTTGACGCGGAAGGCAACCCGCTTGCGGCGGAGGCGCTTGCCGCCTTTCTGCCCATCGCCGAGCAGACGGTTTTTGAATCGCTTTATGGCCTGAGCCACGAGGATCTTGTCAAAGGCGGGGAGGATATTCTGGCCCAGAAGGGCGAGGTGGGTCAGGCCTTGTTTTCAGCAGGTACAGGGATCTCATCTCTGCGCGGGATTCTCGCCGGGCTGGAAAGCGAGGCCGAGGCCCTGTTCATCGCACGCGGGACAACACGGGAAATCAATAAAGACCTGTCAGCCTACAAGGAAACCCAGAAAATCGTGCGGGATGCCTCCCTTTCCAACCGGGACTGGCACGAACTCAACAATAGTTTGACTGAGGCACAGGCGGCCTTATATGCCATCGAAGGGCAACATGGAGAAAAAGACCGACGGCGGCGGCAACTGGAGCGCGTCCGGCAACTGCTTCCCCAGCTTGCCCTGCGCAATGCGCTCCGGCAGCAACTTGCTGAATTAGGCGAGGTCGTGGTACTGCCAGATGATTTTTCCACCCGACGCCAACAGGCAGCAAAAGCCCTCCATACCCTGACACGCCGGGAGGAAGACCTTGCCGGGAAGCTGGCCCAACGCGAGAAAATAACTGCGGTCTCCCCCTATCAGGCGGTGCTCGATGCGGAGGAAGCCATCGAGGATTTGCATCAGCGTCTGGGCAGTTATAACACGGCACGGGAAGACCTGCCCAAACGCGAGGGGATGCGGATCAGCTGCAAGAGTGAGGCTGCGGAGTTTTTGAGGATGGTGCGGCAGGATATCTCCTTGGAACAGGTGGAGGCTCTCCGTCCTGTTTCCGGCCGGAGAAATATCATCGGGGATCTGGCCGCCCGGCATGAAAGGTTGCAACAGGGGATTACCCAGACAGAAAAAGACCTGCGGGAGATCCAGCGGGAAGTCACGATAATCGACGGCGAACTCGCCCGGCTACCCCAGGCAAAGGATGTGGCAGGCTTGAGTCAGGCCTGCCGCCTTGCCCGAAAGGCCGGAGCAATCGATGAGGATCTCACTGCCAGGGCGCGTTTGGTCGAGGATAAAAAGCACGACTGCCTTGTCGCCATCGACAGGCTTAGCCTTTGGTCCGGCAGTCTCGAGCAGTTTCTAACCCTGAGTTTGCCCCTGCTCGAAACAGTGCAAAAGTACGAAACGGCCTTTCAGGGGCATGATGAACGACAGCGGGATATCCAGAAGGAAAGGGAACGACTGCACAAAGAGTTGAACGAGGCGCTAACCGGCATCCGGCAGCTTGAAACCTCCGGGAGCACACCAACGGAAGAAGAGCTTGTCCTGATCCGGACCCAACGCGACCGGGGTTGGGGGCTTCTCCGCCGACAGTGGCTTGAGGGCGAAGACCTCGCCGGAGAAGATACCGCATTCGGGCAGGGTCTGCCGCTGCCGGAAGCCTATGAAAAAAAGATGGCTCTGGCGGATACGGTGGCGGATCGTCTCCGGCACGAGGCAGACCGGGTCCAGGCCTTCGCGGCCCTGCGGACAAAGCAGCAGAGCCTGACCGAGGCCCTTGCCGAGCTGGAAAAAAAGGCGGCCCAAAATAGCCTTGCCCGCACGGCCATGGACACGGAGTGGCGCGCGCATTGGGAACCGTGCGCAATCAGCCCGCTTTCCCCGAAAGAGATGCTGGCCTGGCTGGTCAAGGCCGTCGCGCTGAGAGGCAGGGCTGAGGATCTTCAAACCAATGAGCGTGAGCTGGCAAGAAAGAGCGCCGAGCGACAGGAGCTGAGAAGTGCCTTGTCCATGGAGCTTGTAGCCCTTTCCGAAGAGCGTCCTGCCGAGATCGGCGAGGGCGAACTTGACCCCCTTATTCTTCAAGGAGAGGCGGTCCTTTCCCGGCTTACGGCCCTTGAGGACAAACGGAGCCGACTCTTTGAAAAAAGAGCAGCTTTTCTGAGGAACATCGGTCTGGCGGAGGGGAAGAAGGCTGATTTTTCCCAAGAGCTGGTGGCCTGGCGCCGGGAATGGCAGGAGGTGGTTGCCGATCTTGGGGGCGGCAGGGATATCCACCCTGCCGAAGCCGGGGATCTTCTGGACAATCTGCGCAGCTGTTTTGCCAAGCTGAGAGAGGCTGAGGAACTGCGCAAACGCATTGATGGCATGACACGCGACACCCGGCTATTCGAGGAAGCCGCCCTGTCTCTGGCTGAAAGGATTTCGCCCGCATGCGTGGACCAATCGGCAGGGGAGATTGTGGCGCAGCTCAAGACCCTGCTCAATCAGGCCCGGACTGAGAGAACCCTGCGGGAAGAGTATCTCGAGAAAGAGAAACAAGAGACAGAGGTGGCGCTTCTCCTAGCCGGGGAACGGAAAGATCTGGAGCATGCGCTTGCGGAACTCTGCCGCCTGGCCGGACGGGTTTTGCCGGAGGAACTGGAAGCGGCGGAAAAACGCTCGGCCCAATACCAGAGGCTTGTCGCGAGTCTCGCGCAAACAGAAAAAACCCTGATCGAGGGAGCGGGTGGTCTTCCCCTTGCCGAACTGGAGGCCCAGGCAGCAAAGATCGACCCGGATGAACTCCCTGAAGAAATCGCCGGACTGACCAAGAAAATAGAACAGGAACTGGCCCCGGAAAGCAAGAGGCTCTCCGTGCTCATTGGCGAAAAGAAAAACCAGCTCCGGCAGATGGACGGCAACGCCAAGGCCGCCGAGGCGGCGGAGCTGGGAGCCCGGCTGCTGGCCAGGCTCCGGCGGTTGGCGGAGCGCTATATACAGCTCAAGGTGGCCGGACACGTCCTGAAAAGCGAGATCGAACGGTTTCGCAGCAAAAACCAGACCCCGGTACTGGCCATCACCTCCCGGTATTTCAGCGAACTCACCCTGGGTTCCTTTGCCGGATTACTGACCGATGAAAATGATCAGGGCGAGCCGGTCTTGGTCGGCACAAGGCCAAACGGCGCCAGGGTTTTGGTGGAACGGATGAGCTCCGGCACCCGGGACCAACTGTACCTTGCCCTGCGTCTGGCCTCTTTGGAGTGGCGTCTTGCAAGCCATGAGCCCATGCCCTTCATTCTTGATGACATAGATC
>JAJZSH010000136.1 GCA_021822005.1 Deltaproteobacteria bacterium
AAAACTGGCCAAGCGGCTCAATGTGGTCGAGGCCTTTCATGAATCCGGCAACAAGCCCGATTGGATGATTCTGGATGTTATTCCGGTTCTGCCTCCTGATCTGCGTCCCCTGGTGCCTCTGGAAGGCGGACGTTTTGCCACTTCCGACCTCAATGATCTGTACCGCCGGGTAATCAACCGGAACAACCGGTTGAAGCGTCTGCTGGAACTGGATGCCCCGGAAATCATCATCCGTAACGAGAAGCGGATGCTGCAGGAGGCGGTGGACGTCCTTTTCGACAATGGTCGGCGCGGCAAGGTTATCACCGGGCCAAACAAACGGCCGCTGAAATCCCTTTCCGACATGCTCAAGGGCAAACAGGGTCGTTTCCGCCAGAACCTGCTCGGCAAGCGCGTGGACTATTCGGGCCGTACCGTCATCGTGGTCGGCCCGCATCTCAGACTCCATCAGTGCGGCCTGCCGAAGAAGATGGCCCTGGAGCTCTTCAAGCCCTTTATTTACAACAAGCTGGAGATGCTTGGCTATGTGACAACCATCAAGAGCGCCCGGAAGATGGTGGAAAAGGGAACCAAGGAGGTCTGGGACGTCCTCGATGACGTGGTCAAGGAATACCCCATTATCCTCAACCGGGCGCCCACCCTGCATCGCCTCGGCATGCAGGCCTTTGAGCCGGTGCTTATCGAAGGCAAGGCCATTCAGCTGCATCCGCTGGTCTGCGCCGCATTCAACGCAGACTTTGACGGCGACCAGATGGCCGTGCATGTGCCTCTTACGGTTGAGGCGCAGGTGGAAGCCCGGGTTCTGATGATGTCCACCAACAATATCCTTTCTCCGGCCCATGGCGAGCCGGTGATCATCCCGTCCCAAGACATTGTTCTCGGTCTCTATTATATGACCCGTGAACGTCATTTTGCCGAGGGTGAAGGCAAGGTCTTCAGTTCTCCTGTCGAGGTGCGGATGGCCTATGATCACGGAGCCGTGCATCTGCAGGCCAAAATCAAGGTGCGGCGTCAGGGTGAGTTCGTGGACACCACGGTGGGGCGGGTTCTGCTTGGCGAGCTTCTTCCTGAGAATGTGCCGTTCAGCCAGGTCAATCAGGTGATGGGCAAAAAGCAGCTGGCCAAACTCATTGATCATACCTACCGCTACGCCGGCACCAAGGCCACGGTTCTCCTGGCTGATCGCCTGAAGGACATGGGCTATGAGTTCTCCACCAGGGCGTCCATCTCCATCTGCATCAACGACATGATGATTCCGGTGACCAAGGACGATCGGCTGGCACAAGCCGAAAGCGCGGTGATGGAGGTTGAGCAGCAGTACCGGGACGGGTTGATCACCGATGGTGAGAAGTACAACAAGATCGTTGATATCTGGTCGCGCTCCACGGATGATGTGGCCAACGAGATGATGCAGGAGATGAGCGTCCAGTACCTGCGCGACAAGGATAACAAGCTGGTTGAGTCTCCCAGCTTCAATTCCATCTATATCATGGCCGACTCCGGAGCCCGCGGCAGCCGTGATCAGATCCGGCAGCTTGCCGGGATGCGCGGCTTGATGGCCAAGCCCTCCGGCGCGATCATCGAGACCCCGATCAAGGCAAACTTCCGGGAAGGGCTGAATGTTCTTGAATACTTTATTTCCACCCACGGCGCGCGGAAAGGTTTGGCGGATACGGCTCTTAAAACGGCAAACTCCGGATATCTGACCAGACGGCTGGTGGATGTGGCCCAGGATGCAACAATCATCGAGAAGGATTGTGAAACCCTGGACGGAATTTTGATGGAAGCCCTGCTCGAAGGCGGGGAGGTGATCCAGCGGGTGGGCGATCGGATTCTGGGGCGTGTCGCCCTGGAAGATGTGGTCGATCCGTTTAACGGGGAGGTTCTTGTCGAGGCCAACGAGGAGATTACCGAAGACAAGGTCAAGCTTATCGAGCAAGCCGGGATTGATCGGGTGATGATCCGTTCCGTGCTCACCTGCCAGGCCCGGCGCGGGGTCTGCAGTTCCTGTTATGGCCGGGATCTTGGCCGTGGGCACATGGTCAACATGGGTGAGGCTGTCGGCATTATCGCGGCTCAATCCATCGGCGAGCCCGGCACTCAGCTCACCATGCGGACCTTCCATATCGGCGGTACGGCAAGCCGGAGTGTGGAACAGGCCGAGGTCCGTTGCCAGCACGGCGGGACCGTGCAGTTCCAGAACATGCACTATGTTCAGAATACTGCCGGGACCATGATTGTGATGAACCGGAATGCGGCAGTGTCCATCATCGGTTCCCAGGGCCGCGAACGGGAACGTTACCAGATAAACTATGGCGCGCAAATCTTTGTCAAGGAGGGGTCTGAAATCGACCCTGACACCCTGATCGCCAATTGGGACCCGTACACCATTCCCATCGTCAGCGAGATCGGCGGCGTGGTCAAGTTCGGAGACATCCTTGAGGGTGTCACCATGCAGGAGCGTGTTGACCCTGTTACCGGGAAATCAAGCCATGTCATCGTGCCTTCCCGCTCCGGGCAGCATAACCCGCGTATTACCCTGAAGGATGAGACCGGGAAGACGGCAAAACTGCCCAAAACAGGCTCTCCCGCCCGATATTCCCTGCCGGTTGGCGCCCTGATTTCGGTTGCGGAAGATACCGTCATTGAACCAGGAACCGTGCTCGGCAAGATCCCGCGGGAAACCACGAAAACAAAGGATATTACCGGCGGTCTCCCCAGAATTGCCGAACTCTTTGAGGTTCGCAAGCCAAAGGAATATGCGGTCATTACGGAGATTGACGGCCAGGTAAGCCTTGGCAAGGATCTCAAGGGCAAGAAACGGGTGGTGATTACCCCGGAGGTGGGTGAAGCCAAGGAATATCTTATCCCCAAAGGCAAGCACGTCAGCGTTCACGAGGCGGACTATGTCAAGGCCGGTGAGGCGTTGATGGACGGCTCCCCTGACCCGAATGACATCCTCCGGGTCATGGGTGTCAAGGAGCTGGCCAAGTTCCTGGTGAATGAAATCCAGGAGGTGTATCGACTGCAGGGTGTAAAGATCAACGACAAGCACATTGAGGTAATAGTCCGCCAGATGCTGCGTCGGGTCCAGATCACCGGGGTGGGTGATTCCACCTTTATGCTGGGTGAGCATGTCGAGTGGTGGCGTTTTAAGGAGGAGAACGAGAAAATTCTCCAGGAAAATGGCCGTCCGGCAACCGCGGAACCGTTGCTCCTTGGTGTGACCAAAGCCTCCCTCAGCACGGACAGCTTCATTTCCGCGGCCTCCTTTCAGGAAACCACCAAGGTCTTGACCAATGCGGCCATGGCCGGGAAGATCGATACCTTGAGGGGGCTGAAAGAGAACGTGATCATGGGTCGCTTGGTTCCTGCAGGCACAGGCTTTGTTGGGTATGCGATTGGCGAGGACAATTAATACATATTTGCCTTGACAAGCATTCGCCCTTCGAGTAAATATGCCGTTTTCCTATGCTGCGCAGTGAGTTCCGGGCAGAGGGAGATGCTACTAACTAATATCAGTACTATGGGAGTCGATTTCAATGCCAACCATTAACCAGCTGGTGCGGCACGGACGGAAAGTTAAGATGAGCAAGACCAATACGCCTGCGTTGAAAGGTTCTCCGCAGAAGCGTGGTGTTTGCGTCCGTGTGTATACCACTACCCCCAAGAAGCCAAACTCGGCCTTGAGAAAGGTTGCCAGGGTGCGGCTGACCAACGGGATCGAGGTTACCTCCTACATCCCCGGTATTGGCCATAATCTTCAGGAGCATTCGGTTGTCCTGATTCGCGGGGGCAGGGTGAAGGATCTTCCCGGCGTCCGCTACCATATCATTCGCGGCACCTTGGACACGCTTGGCGTTGCTAACCGTAAGCAGGGTCGTTCCAAGTACGGAGCCAAGCGGCCGAAATAAGCGGTTTGCCTACTGCGTGAGAAGGAGTTTTAGAGATGCCCAGAAAAAGACTTGTTGCAAGGCGCGGGATTGAGCCGGATCCGCGTTTTAATAGTGTGCTGGTTTCCAAGTTTGTCAACGGCCTGATGGAGTGTGGCAAGAAGAGCATTGCCCGCGGCATTTTTTACGGCGCCATGGATATGATCGAGAGCCGCATCACCGAGGCCGATCCTATTGTGGTGTTTGAAAAGGCCTTGGAGAAAGTGCGCCCCCGGGTTGAGGTGAAATCCCGCCGGGTGGGTGGCGCTACCTATCAGGTGCCGGTCGAGGTTCGTCCCGAGAGGAGAAACGCCCTGGCTATCCGCTGGCTGGTCACGTTTGCCCAGAAGAGACCGGGGAAAACCATGGCTGACAAGCTGGCCGGCGAACTTGCCGATGCCTACAACAACCGTGGCGCCGCAGTGAAGAAACGCGAGGATACACACCGCATGGCCGATGCCAACAAGGCATTTGCCCATTACCGCTGGTAATTCTTGGGCGCTTGGTTTTCCTTGGTTGACAAAACCGCGGGGAGGGGGTATTAACACCAATCCTTGTCGGGCGGGCTGGGTTGAAACAGCCTGTAAAATAAATGACCAGGGGAAAAAGAGTGGTTGTGAAAGATTCGCTGCGGTACCTGCGCAATATAGGCATCATGGCCCATATCGACGCAGGCAAGACAACAACAACGGAACGGATTCTTTACTATACGGGGCGTTCTCACAGGATGGGCGAGGTTCATGATGGCAATGCCGTTATGGACTGGATGGAGCAGGAGCAGGAGCGCGGCATTACCATTACGTCGGCGGCCACAACCTGTCAGTGGAAAGACCACACCATCAATATAATAGATACACCGGGGCATGTTGATTTCACCGTTGAGGTGGAGCGATGTCTCAGGGTTTTGGATGGCGTCATCGCGATTTTCTGTGCGGTGGGAGGGGTTGAGCCCCAGTCCGAAACCGTATGGCGGCAAGCGGATCATTACAAGATCCCCAGGATTGCCTACATAAACAAGATGGACCGGCTCGGGGCAAATTTCCAGCGTTGCCTCGAGATGATCGAAGAGAGGTTGGGGGCAAATCCTTTGCCTCTCCAGCTTCCGGTGGGAAAAGAAGAAACATTTAGGGGCATCATCGATCTCGTCGAAGAGAAAATGGTGCGCTTTGATGAAGATACAAAGGGATCCAGGGTGGAATACGAGCCTGTCCCCGATGAGTTCAAAGAAGAGTCTGCGGCCGCACGAATGGCCCTTATCGAGAAGTTGGCCGACTTCGATGATGGGGTCATGGAAAAATTTCTGAATGAGCAACCTGTGACGGTTGATGAGATCAACCGGGCAATCAGGACTGCAACTCTGAACCTTGATGTCGTGCCCGTCCTGTGTGGCAGCTCCTTTAAAAACAAAGGGGTGCAGCCATTGCTGGACGCAGTAGTCGCATATCTGCCTTCGCCTGTCGATGCGCCTCCGGTGCAGGGGGTGAATGCGGATGGTGGGACTGAAACGAGAAGGGCAAGTGACGATGAGAATCTGTCCGCCCTTGTCTTCAAGCTGACATCCGATCCTTTTGTGGATATCCTTGCGTATGTGCGCGTCTATTCCGGCGTAATAAAAGTCGGGGACAGGGTTTACAACCCGGGGAAGAAAAAGAAGGAAAAGATTGGCCGGATTGTCAAGATGCACGCCAACAAAAGGGAAGAGGTTGGCGAGCTGAAGGCCGGGGAAATCGGGGCAGTGGTTGGGTTGCGCTTTTCCATCACCGGGGATTCGCTCTGTGATTCGGGGGATACCTTTATTCTCGATACCATGGATTTTCCCGAGCCGGTTATAAGCGTTGCCATCGAGCCCAAAGGGAAGGCCGACGAAGAAAAGTTGAGGGACAGTCTGGCAAAGATTGCCCTGGAAGATCCCTCCTTTACTGTGATCACCGATCCTGATTCGGGCCAAACCCTTATTGCAGGGATGGGCGAGCTTCATCTTGAAATTATTGTTGACCGGCTTATCCGGGAGTTCAAGGTCGGAGCCAATATAGGCAAGCCACAGGTTGCCTATAAGGAAACCGTAACCAGCCTGGGGAAGGCGGAAGGGAAATTTGAGCATCCGACCGCCACTGGCAAAAGCCAGTATGGGCATGTCTGGTTGCAGATCGAGCCCCTTGAGCGTGGCGAAGGTTTCCGATTTGAAAGTTGTATTGCCGAGGATGTTATCCCGTCGGCAATTGTTCCGGCCATCGAAAAAGCAGCACACGATAGCCTGGATGCCGGAACCTTGATCGGCTTTCCGATTGTTGACCTGAAAGTCAGTTTGGTTGACGGGTCTTACCATGATGAGGATTCAACCGAGCAGGCCTTTGGGGTGGCCGCTGCCATGGCCTTCCGGAAGGCGGTTTCGGAAGCGGGTCCGGTTTTGCTGGAACCCGTTATGGACGTGGAAATAACCCTGCCTGAGTCATATCTCGGCGAGGTGATTTCCGATCTGACTGCCAAGCGGGCAAAAATACAGGGGATGGACAGCCGGGACGGCGGGAGGCAGGCGGTGAAAGCGCAGGTGCCCCTGGCGGAGATGTTCGGGTATTCAACGGATTTACGTTCCGCCACCCAGGGGCGAGCAAATTTTACCATGCAATTTGCCGCATATGACAGGGTGCCGGATCATATAAGTGAAAAGATAATTAAGCGGATTCGAGGCCTTTAAGTCGAGAGAGACGCAAGCAAAGAAAGAGGAAAAGACATGGCAAAAGAGAAATTTGAGCGCAAGAAACCGCATGTAAATATTGGGACGATAGGCCACATCGACCATGGCAAGACCACGCTGACCTCGGCCATTACCCGGGTATTGGCAACCAAGGGTTTGGCCAAGGCGACCGCGTTTGACCAGATCGACAAGGCTCCGGAAGAGAAGGAGCGTGGTATCACCATTGCGACCGCCCATGTGGAATACGAGTCCCTCAAGCGTCATTACGCCCATGTGGACTGCCCCGGGCATGCGGACTACATCAAGAACATGATCACCGGCGCGGCGCAGATGGACGGCGCCATCCTGGTTGTTGCCGCCACGGACGGCCCCATGCCGCAGACCCGTGAGCATATCCTGCTTGCCCGTCAGGTAGGAGTTCCCTCCATCGTGGTCTTCATGAACAAATGCGACATGGTGGACGATCCCGAGCTCATCGAGCTGGTGGACATGGAGCTGCGCGAGCTTCTTTCCAAATACAATTTTCCCGGCGACGACACCCCGATTATCCAGGGGAGCGCCTTGAAGGCCCTTGAGAATCCGGAAGACGAGGCTGCGGCCCAATGTATCTGGGATCTGATGGATGCCTGCGACAGCTTTATTCCCGAGCCGGCCCGCGACATCGACAAGCCGTTTCTGATGCCGGTGGAAGATGTGTTCTCCATCTCGGGCCGTGGCACGGTAGCCACCGGTCGTATCGAGCGCGGCAAGGTGAAGGTCGGGGAAGAGATCGAGGTTGTCGGCATCCGCGCGACGGCCAAGACAACGGTCACCGGGGTTGAGATGTTCCGCAAGCTTCTCGATGAGGGCCTGGCCGGAGATAACGTGGGCGTGCTGTTGCGTGGCTTGAAGCGTGAGGATATCGAACGCGGTCAGGTACTGGCCAAACCGGGTTCCATCACCCCGCACGTGAAATTCAAGGCCGAGGCCTACATCCTGTCCAAGGATGAGGGCGGCCGTCACACCCCGTTTTTCAACGGGTATCGCCCGCAGTTTTACTTCCGGACCACGGATGTGACCGGGGTTGTGAATCTGCAAGAGGGCGTTGAGATGGTAATGCCTGGAGACAACGTGACCATCGAAGGGCAGTTGATCACCCCGATCGCGATGGAAGAAGGACTCCGCTTCGCGATTCGTGAAGGCGGCCGCACCGTGGGCGCCGGTGTTATCAATAAAATTATCGAATAA